>NZ_WWVY01000005.1:0-191313 GCF_009876955.1 Bittarella massiliensis (ex Durand et al. 2017)
AATCTACACCCATGTCTCCAACAAACAGATGGAAGAGGCCTCTGCCAAGTCTCCCCTCTCGGATGTAAAGCCGCCCAAGCGAAAAACCGTACCGAAAATAGAGTCTCAAAAAGACGGCAATAAAGAGAAAAAATAGAAGCGACCCCCTTCCAGAGATAGCTGGCACTGGAAGGGGGTCGCTTTTTGAGAAATCATTGTCGGACAATGCAAAAAACAGTCAAGAATGCGCGGTGATTTGCCGGGTGATCTCCTCAGCGGCTTCGCGGGCGCTGATTTGGCTGACATCGATCTTTTCTGTTTTCATCTGCTCGTAGAGGGGCAGCCGCTGGAGGCTGCGGGGAATGACGTCAGCTGCGCGGGCCCCCTGCTCTACATCCCTTTGCAGGCGGGCCTGCAGGGCCTCTGGGGTGCAGACAAGGGTGAACACCCGGCAATCAAAGGAGAGACCGGTGAGCCGGTCCAACAGTTCGTCGAGGATCTCCCTCTGGTGGATGACCCAGCCGAAGAGGACGTATTGCAGACTGCTGTTTTGCAGAAAATTGCGGAGGAGAAAGGCGATGTTTTCCATCACCATTGCCTTGTTTTCATCGCTGACGACAAAGGGCTCCATATCCCAGCACCAGTCCCCGTCGAGAAAGACGCTGGGCGTCAGTATCTTTTTGAGGGCTTGGCAGGTGGCGGTCTTCCCCACCCCCATGGTGCCGTTGACGACGATCAGCTGTTTTTTCATGGCTTCTTCCCTCCCCCGGACTTGGCTTTGGGATGGTGCTTTTTGTAGGAGGTGCGGGCTGCGTGCCGGACGGCGTTGTGGTAGAAAGCGGTGGACTGAGGGGTGAGATGCCCCACCAGCGCCTGCACGTTTTGAATGGGGGCGCCGCTTTGCAGGAGATGGGCGGCAAAGGACTGCCGCAGGGCCTTGGCGGTGGCCCCTTCCCCCAGCCCGGCCCTGGCCGCATACTTGCGCACCTGTTTGCAAAACCCCTGTCGGGAGAGGGGCCCGCCTTCCAGATTGCGAAAGAGCAGGTCTTGTGAGGCGCCCTCCCCGTCGGACGGAAGGGCGGACAAAACCTCCTGGCAGTAGCGCTGCAGCAGCTGCAAGCACTGGGGGTAGAGGGGGACGCTCCGCTGCGCACCGTCCTTCCCTTCCACCACAAGGCGGCTCTTTTTAAAGTTGATCTGCCAGGGGTGCAGGGCCAGCAGCTCTTTGACCTGAATGCCGGAAGCGTAGATCAGCTCCATCATGGCGCGATCCCGCAGCCCCGTGGGGGTGGAGAGATCGGGGACCTGCAGAAGGCGGTCCACATCGGCCGGAGAGAGGAATTCGGGAAAGGGGCGCAGATAGTTTTGCACGACCAGCGACTGGGTCTGCACCTGGCTGTACTCCACCAATTCCGCCTGTTTGAGGTATTTGACAAAGGCGTTGATGGAGGAGACCTTGCGGTTCAAGGTGGCCGGCTTGAGTCCCTGTTCGCGCAGCGCGCCCAAATAGGCCTCGACGGCGCCGTCGGTGATGGCATCGGTGTTGCCGGCAAAGGAGATGGCCTGCAAAAAGCCGTTTACATCGGACAGGTAGGCCCGCGAGGTGCCGGTGGAGACCTTGCCGCAGAGATGGGCGGCAAACTGTTCAGCAATGGAATACATTGCGCTCCTTCCCTCCCCTTTTCATCTTGTTTTTTAAGCAGCGGCCGACAGCCGCTGACAAGTCGTTCCTCACACCTGTATGTAGGAGGAGAATGCCCAAAAGCTGAGCAGCTTGAGAACTGCAGAGGCGACGATCAAAGCGGTGGCGACCCCCAGGCTGTGGGTGAGGCGGCGAAAGGGCTGCCCCAGTTCTTCCTTCTCCCCCCAGAAAAGGTCCTTGCAGACGAGGTAGGAGACCCCTGCGCAGTTTCGGGCAAAGAGGAGGAGGGCGCCGGCGCACAGAACGGTGGGCATCAGCAAGATGAGGAGGTTAAAGACCGCCCCCGACACCCCGTGATAGAAATAGAGGTAGCCCCCGGTGAGCCCGGTAGAGGCCCCCTGTACCGCCAAAAAGAGGTAACAAAAAGGCACGCCGATGCCGCTGAACGAACAGCCGTAGAGACCCAAAAGGATGGCCAGCGGCGCCAAAACTCCCTGGGAGAGCACGTCCTGCCAGCGGCTGCTGATGGCGCACCGGACCCATGAACAGGCCGAAGCGCCGCTTCCCGCCTCCGCCCAGGGCAGGCCGGGCACCAATAGAGAACCCGCGACACAGCCCAACACAAAGGTGATTGCCAGGCTCAGCAGCAGTGGGTTGACGGCGCTTCCCCGCCTGTTTCGGTGCGGCCGTCGGGCCGGATGTCTTGTACGTCTCATCTTCTTTTCCCTCCTGTTCGATACAGTCTATGAGGAGGAGGGGAAGATTAGTACAAGCTCTCCCCTCCCTTGTCCTCCGCTGGACAGGAAGGGGGCAGGTGTCCTTATCGGGTGCGGAAGGGGAGAAAACAGTGAGATTATGGAAACTACTATACCCCTTGGAAGACAAAATTACAAGGGCAAAATGCTTCCAGCGATGGATGTGCGTTTCTCCCTTGCCCCTCTCTTTCAAAAATGAACGCCGGGCCGCCTGTGATCGAGTCAATACAAATTTCCCGAGCACGCCACCCCTGCTCTGGAGCGGTGCGCCCGGGAATCGATTTCGATCCTATTCTTTGTGTCAGCGGTGCTTTTTGCGGTAATTGACCCCCCAAACGCCCCCCAAACAGGCGGGGATGACACAGATGGCCAGTTTGGTGATGGCCATGGGGCCAAAAGCGAGCCCAAAGGTGAGCAGGGAGAGCCCGAGATAGAGCAGGTAGAGCAGCACCCCCGACAGGGCGCCGATGGCCATCCCGTTTTGCCGGCGGATGCGGGCGGCGACAAAGCCCGCCAAAAAGCCGCCCAACGCCAGGATGACGGTGGTGCCGGCAATAAAAAAGGCGCTGCCAAAATCGTGTAGGGTCATGGTGAAGGCAAAAATCGCCAGGGTGAGAGCCGTGCCCAGGATTCCAGCGCCGACGCCGATGAGCCAGTGTTTGATGAAACTGCCACCCTCTGTTTTGACCGGCCCCTTTGCCGCGGTTCTCTCCCCTGTACGCATCGTCTGTTCCCTCCGTCTATTTAGACTTTGGTACAGTCTATGTGGCCGAGCAGGGCATTATGCGGGCTTTTGCTGCAGCTGGTCGCTGATCTCCCGCAGCATGGCTGGCACGTCCAGCGGTTTTGCCAGGTGCCCGCTCATCCCCGCATCCATAGCGGCCTGTATGTCCTCGGCAAAGACGTCCGCCGTCATGGCCAGGATGGGGACGGTGGCGGCGTCCGCCCGCACCATCGCGCGGATCTGTCGGGCCGCCTCATGTCCCCCCATCACCGGCATGTGGACATCTAACAAAATCAAGTCGAAAAAACCAGGTCCGGTGCTGGCAAACCGTTCGACACAAGCCAGCCCGTTTTCGACCGCCTCTACCTGTGCGCCAAAGCTCTGCAGCAACTCTTGGGCGATTTCCCGATTGAGGGGGTTGTCTTCGGCCAGCAGGATGCGCCGTCCGGCGAGGGAGACCTCCTCTCCCTGCGCCTCTTCTTCGGAGGCTTCTCCCAGAGCATACTGCCGCAAGCAGCGGCGAAGAGCGGATGGAAACAGGGGCTTTTGCAAAAACCCGGTGACGCCGAGAGCCAGGGCCTCTTCCTCTGCCGGAGACCAATCACAGGCAGAGGTGAGTAGGAGGGGAACGCCTTTTCCAAGCCGCCGGATGGCGCGAACAGCCTGAAAGCCGCCGGGGTCGGTGGGCTGCCAGCCGAGGAGGATGAGATCCCACTCCTCTTTTTGTGCCCTTTGGGCCGCAGCCTCTCCCCCCTCGGCGGTCTGCACCTCTGCACCCAGGTCGCGCAGGGCAGCGGCGGCCGCTTGACAGGAGGGCTCGTCACTGTCGGCCACCAGAACGCGCAGCGGGGGCAGTGATGGAGATCCCTCCGCCCCTTCAGGGGAGAGAGGGAGGTCTACCTCTACAGTAAAGGCGGTTCCCTTGCCGGGAGCGCTGTCCACAGAAATGGTCCCCCCCATCAGGTCGACAAGCATCTTGGTGATGGCCATCCCCAGACCGCTTCCCTCGATTTGATCGACCCGACTGTCCTGTTCCCGCACAAAGGAGGTGAAGAGGTGCTCTAGGAATTCCGCCTTCATCCCGATACCGCTGTCAGAAACCCGAAAGATCAGGTGGGCACATCCCTCGCAGGGGGAGGGGGTCTCCTCCACCTCCAGGCGGATGGAACCGCCCTCTGGGGTGAATTTGACGGCGTTGGAGAGGAGGTTGAGAAGCACCTGTCGCAGCCGCAGCCCGTCAAAGCAGAGGGTCTCATGGGAGACCTGACAGGCCACTGCTTCAAAGCGCTGGCGCCGCTGGCGAACGATGGGCTGCGTGACGGTGACCATGTCGGCCAATAAATCGGCCAGCGAGGCGGACTCGGTGCGGAGGGTCATCTTTCCGCTTTCGATTTTGGAGAGATCCAGCACGTCGTTGATGAGCCCCACCAACAGCTGGCCGGACTGTTGGATGTTCTTCATGTACTCCCGCACCTTCTGGGGCTCCTCGGCGTGGTCTGCGGCGAGCCGGGCCATGCCCAAAACGGCATTCATGGGGGTGCGAATGTCGTGGGACATATTGGAGAGAAACCGGCTTTTGGAGCGATTGGCACTTTCGGCCGCTTCGCGGGCTGCCTCCTGCATCTGCAGGACCCGGCGGGAAAAGTGGCGATAGATCAGAAAGATGGCGGCCAAAACCAAAACCGCCGCCAGAATAAAGGCGAAGAGGACCTGGGAGTGTCGGGTGATGGTCTCGGCCTGTTCCATGATCACCCCGTCAGGGACGATGGAGACCACATACCAGCCGTCGGCGTTTTCCAGCGGCACATAGCAGAACACATAGTCCTCATTTTGATACTGAAAGCGGGCCACCCCCCGCTGGCCGTCCGCCAGCGCCGCCTGAAAGGATTCCACCGCTTGGGCGCTGTTGCCCTGTAAGTCGATGATGTCAAAGAGATTTTGAAAGGTGCGGTTGCTGTTTCGGTGTTGGGAGCGAATGAGGATGGCCCCCTCCCGGTTGACCACGTAGGAAAAGCCAGTGTTGCCGTAGAAAGAGAGGGAGAACCGGTCGGCGATCTCGCTGCGGGGCTGCACTTTTTGCAGGTAGCCCGCAGTTCCGTCTGCAAAGAAAAAGCGCTCGTAGACGCCCACCGTCCAGACCCCGGTGCGCCCTTCCAAAAAGGGTTCGCGCATCCCCTGTCCCTGCAGGGCCTGAAAGACCTCCAGCTGTGGCTCGCGCAGGGGAACGCCCCCCTCCCGCAAACTGGTATAGGCGATCCCCCTTTCCAGATCGACGCAGAGAAAGTCGCCCTCGTCGCCGCCGGCCAGCCGCAACTTCTCCTGGATGGCGTCCGCATCGCCCGGCTGCTCCTCCGCCAACTCGACGGCCAAGAGGTGCAGGGCATCGGCATCCTTTTCCAGGTAGACGTCCAGGGCGTGGCGGCCCTGGGCAGTCACCTCTAAAATATCGGTGACTGCCATGTCCCAGAGGGCATTCTGGACGCTGTGGATGTAGAAAAAGCCGCCAGCTAAGAGGGCTGCCACCGCCAGGGTCACCAGTAGCACCACTGCGACCACCCTGTGCTTAACCTTCACAAAAAGGCCCCCTTTCTCTCTGTTCTGTGTCGCCTTCCCCCTACTGGGAAATCAGCTCTTCCATCCGGCTGACCGCCGACTCGGCACCGTCCCCTTCGAGCATGCCGGCGATGCACTGGCGGGTGACATCCCAGATGGGAAGTTGCAGGTTATCGTCCGCTCCGAGGACACAGCGGCCGTTGGTGAGGTAGGGGCCGATGGACTGAATGGCCTTGTCCTCCGCCAGACGGTTTTCGTCCAGGGGGCTAAAGGAACTCTGGCTGTCGACAAACTCCCAGAGGGCGTCAGGCTGGGTCAGATACTCGACAAAGCGCTTGGCTTCTTCCAGGTGGGGGCTGTCGGCGTTGACACTGACGCGGGTATCCACGTTGACCACCAGCACGCTTCCGTCCTCTGCAATGGGATAGGGGCGCACCTCGAAGGAGAAATCGGGCGAACACTCCCGCAGGCGGGGGGTGGCCCAGGCGCCGGTGAGCATAAAGGGCCGCTCTCCCCCGGCAAAGAGGATCAGGTCGTCCTTGGTCTTGGCGGTGTCCCGCGCCTCCTCCTTATCCACCCAGCCGCGCGACAACATCTCTTCTACAAAGGAGAACCCGGGGCGAAGGGCCTCGGCCAGGTTCGCCTCGCCGCTGTTGAAGCGGCCGATGGCGGCCACTGGGTCCTCGCTCTGGTAGACCGGCAGCATGGCCTTGGCAATGGCCACCGTCTTGAGGGAGATGTCGTTGTTGGCAACGATAGGGGTGATGCCCTGGCCCACAAAGTAGTCGCAGACGGCCTCGAATTCAGCCAGGTTTTCGGGGACCTTTTGCCCGTGTTCTTTTAGCAAGTCCAGATTGCAGTAAAGGCCGAAGGCGGAGATGGAAGTGGGGATGTAGTAGAGGGTGTCACCGGCGTACATCTGGCTTTTGGCCAGACCGCTGAAGCGGTCCAAAGTGGAGAGGTCGGAGAGATCCGCAAGTTTTCCCTGGGCCCCCAGTTCCAGCGCCCGTTCGTGATCCACCATGAAAATGTCGTCTCCGTTGCCGGTGGCAAGACGCTTGCTCAACACCTCAAAGTACTCGGGGCTCTTGATGCCGTCATAGGAGATGTTGGTCTCGGGGTGTTCATCCATGTAGCCGTGGAGAGCATCCTCAATGGCCGTGACGTTGAGCGCTTCGTACTTGAAGCCAAAAAAGGTGAGCTCGCACCCCCGCTCCTCTCCCCGACCGGAGGGAAAGACCCTGTTTTCCCCCGGCCCGTCCGAACAGCCGCTGAAGGCAGCGACCGCCAGAGCCAGCGAGACAAGAAGGGCCAGGGCCCGCTTTCGCCTGTTCACGCGACATCATCCCCCTTTTGAAGGCTTCTCTTGCTTTACCGGGCCGTCGCGCGATCTTCCCTTGCGAAAGGTCGGCAAACACCTCTGTGGCAGCAAAGAAAAGCATCTACTGCTATCAGTGTAAATAATTGGGTGTTATTTGTCAAATTGTCCTTCTTTTTTATCCTCTGTTCCCCATCGTCGAAACAAAAAACGGCCAGACCCCACTGGTGTGAGGTCTGGCCGGAAGGAGCGGAAACACTACTTTTTCTCTTTTTTGTCCTTCTCTTTTTCCTTGGGATCGGCGTTGTCAATTGGGTCGGAGAGCTTCTCCACTTCCTGCACGGCCCATTTCTTGACCCGCAGTTTGGTGCGGTCGCTGCCCGTCTCAAAGAGAACGGTGTCCTCTTTGATGGAGAGGACGCGGCCGACGATGCCGCCGATGGTGGTGATCTCGTCTGCAACCTGCAGGTCGTCGCGCATTTTCTTCAGGGCCTTGTCCTTCTTGCTCTGGGGACGGATGAGCATGAAGTAGAAGATGATCAGGATGAGGATCATGGGCAGAAAGGTCATCAGCATATTGGTGCCGCCGGCGGCCTCCAGCAAAAACAAATTCGACATTGATAGTTTCCCTCCAAAAAAATTACAGTATTTTTATTATACTATCTGTTTGCCGGTTTTTCAACCAGTTTGCAAATCTTCACGCAGCGTTCACATCTTCCGCTAGATGCGGGTGTCCAGCAAATCGACATATTGGGCGCGAAACGCCTCAAAGGTCCCCTCTTCCAGGGCGGTGCGAATTTTTTCCATCAGGGTGTTGTAGAAGTAGAGGTTGTGCATCACCGCCAGCCGTTGGCCCAGCTTTTCGCCGGCGCGGAAGAGGTGGCGGATGTAGGCGCGGGAGTGGCGGCGGCAGGTGGGGCAGTCGCACTGGGGGTCGATGGGCAGGGTGTCCCGCTCGTACTTCTGGTTGTTGATGTTGCGAATGCCCTCCCAGGTGAAGAGATGGCCGTGGCGGGCGTTGCGGCTGGGCATGACGCAGTCGAAGAGGTCGATCCCCCGCCAGACCCCCTCGATGATGTTGCCGGGGGTGCCCACCCCCATGAGATAGCGGGGCTTGTCCTGCGGCAGGTATTCATCCACCACCGAGAGGATGTGATACATCTCCTCCTTGGGCTCTCCCACCGCCAGGCCGCCCACGGCGTAGCCGTCCAGATCGAGGGCGGCGATCTTCTTGGCGTGTTCGATCCGCAGGTCCTCGTATGTGCCCCCCTGGTTGATGCCAAAGAGCATCTGGTGGGGGTTGTTGCGGTCGGGCAGGGCGTTGAGCCGGGCCATCTCGGCCTTGCAGCGAACCAGCCAGCGGTAGGTGCGGTCGCAGGAGGGCTTGACATAGCTGTACTCGGCCGGCAGCTTGATGCACTCGTCAAAGGCCATGGCGATGGTGGAGGCCAGATTGGACTGGATCTGCATGCTCTCCTCCGGGCCCATGAAGATTTTTCGCCCGTCGATGTGGGAGGCGAAGGTGACCCCTTCCTCCCGAATTTTGCGCAGCCCCGCCAGGGAAAACACCTGAAAGCCGCCGCTGTCGGTGAGGATGGGGCGCTCCCACCCCATAAATTTGTGGAGACCGCCCAGTTCGTGGATCAGCTTGTCCCCCGGGCGCAGGTGGAGGTGGTAGGTGTTGCACAGCTCCACCTGGGTGCGCAGGTCCACCAGGTCGTAGGAGCTGACCGCCCCCTTGATGGCCGCCACCGTGCCCACATTCATAAAGGCAGGGGTCTGCACGGTGCCGTGCACCGTTTTGAATTCGCCCCGGCGGGCGTGGCCGGACTGTTTGAGCAGGGTGTACATAGTTCACTTCCTTGTCTGGGCGCGCCCCGGTGGACGCGCCGGTTCATACAGGCCATTATTATAGACATTTGGCGGCCAAAAGTCAATTTGCCCGCCTGTCTATCCCCCCTTCCCGCCTTCCCTCTCGGGCGGCGGTTCGACAAGGAGGGGCGGATTTGCTATAATAAAACGCAACAGCGTCCCGCCAAATGGATGTTGCAGGGCGGGCAGTCGAGAGGAGTGACGGAGATTGGGTCTGAACGAAATCATCAAGGCAGTCAACGACTTTGTCTGGGGGCCGGTGATGTTGGTGCTCCTGGTGGGGACCGGCGTCTTTTTGACCCTGCGGCTGGGCTTTCTCCCCTGGCGAAACCTGGGACACGCCCTGAAATCGGTCTTTTCGCGGGAGAAAACAGCCGCCGGAGGAGAGGGGGACATCTCCGCCTTTCAGTCGCTGATGACCGCCCTGGCGGCCACCATCGGCACCGGCAACATCGTCGGGGTGGCCACGGCCATGGTGTTGGGCGGGCCGGGGGCCCTGGTGTGGATGTGGGTCAGCGCCCTTTTCGGCCTCTCCACCAAGTACGCCGAGAGCGTGCTGGCGGTAAAATACCGGGTCAAAACCAAGAGCGGCGAGATGGCGGGCGGGCCGATGTACGCCCTGCGCGACGGCTTCCCCATCCGCTGGATCGGCGCGGTGCTCGCCTTTCTCTTTTCGCTGTTTGCTGTTCTGGCCTCCTTCGGCATCGGCAATCTGACCCAGGCAAACTCCATCTCCGACGCGGTGGGCTCGACTTTCGGGGTGCCCACCTGGGTGACCGGCCTGGTTCTGGCCGCGCTGGTTGGCGTGGTGCTGGTGGGGGGCATTCAGTCCATCGGCAAGGTCTGTGGGGTCATCGTGCCGGTGATGGCGGTCTTTTACTTTGTGGCGGGGATCGCGGTCATCGCCCTCAACGCCGGCAACCTGCCCCAGGGGCTGGCTGAAATTGTGCGGATGGCCTTCTCCCCCACCGCTGTGGCCGGCGGGGTGGGCGGCACCATCACCGCCACCGTCCTCTCCTCCATGCGCTGGGGGGTGGCGCGCGGGGTCTTTTCCAACGAGGCGGGTCTGGGCTCGGCCCCCATTGCGGCCGCTGCCGCCAAGACCGACCACCCCTCCCGCCAGGGCTACATCAACATGACCGGCACCTTTTTCGACACCCTGGTGGTCTGCTCGGTGACCGGGCTGGCCATTGCCTCTTCGGGGGTGCTGGGGACGGTGGGGGCCGACGGAAAGCTGCTCGACGGGGTCAACCTGACCATTGCCGCCTTTCGCACCGCCCTCGGGTCTGCCGGGGGGATGATCGTCACGGTGGGCATCGCCCTCTTTGCCTTCTCCACCATTCTGGGGTGGGAGTACTACGGAGAGAAGTCGCTGGAATACCTGGTGCACTCCCGCGCGGCCAACTACCTCTACCGGGTCCTCTTTTCCCTGGTGACCTTCCTGGGGGCCACCACCTCGCTGGAAGTGGTCTGGAACTTTTCAGATACCATGAACGGGCTGATGTCCATCCCCAACCTGATTTGTCTGCTCGCCCTCAGTGGGGTGGTGGCCCGGGAGTGCCGCGACTACCAAGAGCACGTCTTGATTCCCCAGAGGGCTGAAAAGCGGGCGTTGCGGGCCCAAAAACGCTCGGCGGGAAAAGTCTAGAAAAGCGGATAAAAGGCGCTGGAAAGGGCATTTTTCATGGACTGAGCTCTCCCTATAAAAACAGTTGGCGGACGCCGCGGCATTTTTTGCCACAGCGCCCGCCCATTTTTGTCGTCTTGAAAAACGTCCCTGTTTTGTTGTCCTCGCGGAGGAAGGGTCTCTTCCCTTTAGCGCCCTTCTTTTTTCGGCTCGCCTTCTTCTAAAGGGGTACAGAGGGAGAATCGATTTTTGCGATAGCGGATGACCCCCTCCCGCCGCAGGCGGTTGAGGGCGACGGAGAGGCCGCTGCGCTCGACACAGAGGTAGTCAGCCAACTGCTGCTGGTCAAAGGGGATCAAAAAGTGCTCGCTCCCCTGGAAGGCGGCCTGTTCAGATAGGTAGGAGAGAAGTTTTTCGCGGGTGGTGCGCTTGGAGAGATGGCCGATTTTGCGGTTGAGGAAGATGTTCTTCTCCGCGAGGATGCCCATCATGTTCCCCACCAACTGGGGGTGAAAGGAGCAGGGCGGATCGCCGGATAAGAGTCGCGCCGCGTCAAAGCGGAGGACGGCCCCCTCCCCACAGGCCAGCACGGTGACCGGCGAGAGCTGGGTGGGCCCCGGCGCACAGGCAAACGCCTCGCCGAAGAGGTCGCCGGGGCCCAATTCCGCCAGGATGGTGCGCTCGCCATTGTACTCCTCCCGCAGGACCTGGGCCCGCCCGGCGAGGAGGACGGCGATCTGGCTGACCGGCTCCCCGGCGTCGAGAAGGATGGCCCCCTTGGAAAATTTGCTCCAGCGCGCGCCGAGGCAGGACAAGAGCTGTGGCAGCTCCCCCGCCTCGATCCCCGAAAAGAGCGGCGAAGGCGGCAGTTCTGGCAGATGGTTCACAGATGGCTTCCCCCTCTTTCCCCCGGTGCCCATGCACGGCAGGAAAATGTTTGATTTTATCTATTTGTTGAATTTTCAACAGAACAAACAGTTGTATTGTACTATACTGGACCCAGGAAAGCAAGGAAATACAGGGGATCAGACCAATTGGGAGGAATTGTGATATGAAGCGAAAAATCATCAAAATCGACCGGGACGCCTGCGTGGGCTGCGGCCTCTGTGCAGAGGCCTGCCATGAGGGGGCCATCGGCATGGTGGATGGAAAGGCAGAGCTGCTGCGGGAGGACTACTGCGACGGTCTGGGCGACTGTCTGCCGGCCTGCCCGGTGGGGGCCATCACCTTTGAGGAGAGAGAGGCGCCGGCCTATGATGCGGCGGCGGTCAAAGCCGCCCAGTCGGCCAAACAGGCGGGGACAGCCCCCCTTCCCTGCGGTTGCCCGGGCAGTCAGTCGCGGGCCATCGCCCCCAAGGAGTCGGTGCGGGAGGAGACAGCCACCTGCGGCAGTGAACTCTCCCAGTGGCCGGTGCAGATCAAACTGGCCCCGGTGGGCGCCCCCTATTTTGACGGGGCGGACCTGCTGATTGCAGCCGACTGTACCGCCTATGCCTACGGCGATTTCCACCGGCGCTTTATCCGGGGAAAGATCACCCTCATCGGTTGCCCCAAACTGGACGAGGGGGACTACGCGGAAAAGCTCACCGAGATTTTGGCCCGAAACAACATCCACAGCCTTCAGGTGGTGCGGATGGAGGTCCCCTGCTGCGGCGGGATAGAGCAGGCGGTCAGACGGGCGCTGAAGGGCTGCGGCAAGGAGATCCCCTGCTGGGTGACGGTGATTTCCACCGAGGGAGAGGTGCTGGCCGAGCACCGCTGCTGATGCCTTTCTCCAACAGAAAGAGTGCGGTCCCCCACAGGCGGGGGACCGCATTCTTTTGCGTTGATGCGAGAGGGTCAGAGGATGAACATGGCGTCGCCAAAACTGTAAAAGCGGTATTTTTCCTCCACTGCCACCTGGTAGGCGTGCAGTACATTCTCCCGCCCGGCGAGGGCGCTCACCAGCATGATGAGGGTGCTTTCGGGCAGGTGGAAGTTGGTGATGAGCCCGTCGATGACCCCGAACTGATAGCCGGGGTAGATGAAGATGTCGGTGTCGTCGGAAAAGGCCATCAGTCTGCCGTTTTTCTGGTAGCAGGACTCGAGGGTGCGGGTGCTGGTGGTCCCCACCGAAATGACCCGGTGCCCTTCCGCCTTGCAGCGCTCGATGATGTCGACGGTCTCCTGGGGGATGACGTAGTGCTCGGTGTGCATCTTGTGCTCGAGCACATTCTCCTCCTTCACCGGGCGAAAGGTGCCCAGCCCCACATGGAGGGTGACCGAGGCGATGATGACCCCCTTGTCACGGAGGGTCTGCAGCAGCTCGTCGGTGAAGTGGAGGCCGGCGGTGGGGGCGGCGGCAGAGCCCCGCTCCCTGGCGTAGACGGTCTGGTAGCGCTCGCTGTCCTCAAGCTCCTCGTGGATGTAGTGGGGCAGCGGCATCTGGCCGATTTGGTCGAGGAGGTTGTAGAAGTCCTCGCCCTTGCAGTCAAAGGAGATGACCCGGTTGCCGTCGTCCCGCACCTCGGTGATCTCGCCGGTGAGCAGCCCTTCGCCAAAGGTGAGGCGGACGCCGGTCTTCAGCTTGCGGCCGGGTTTGACCAGGCACTCCCAGCGGGTGACGGGGCCCAACTGTTTGAGCAGCAGCACCTCGCCCTTGGCCCCGGTGTCGGACTTCTGGCCGTAGAGACGGGCGGGCAGGACCCGGGAGTCGTTGACCACCAGTACGTCGCCGGGCTCGAGCAGCTCGACGATGTCGTAAAAGTGGCGGTGGGTGATCGCGCCGGTGCGGCGGTCAAGCTGCATGAGCCGGGAGTGGTCCCGGGGATAGATGGGGGTTTGGGCAATGCGCTCTTCGGGCAGGTCATAATAAAAATCGCTTTTTCGCAGCATGGCAAGTCCAGTCCTTTGCTTTTCAAATTGACAGATACGGGTGCGGGTGTTATGATAGGGGCAACTGAATATAGATAAAGATAGAGGTGCGGTTTTGATCAGTACCGCCGGCTAGGCGCCAAGCCGCAAACGCCGGTGGGAAAGGCAACGCCGCCGAAGGGGACGCCTTTGGCATAGGGGCCCCTGGGCGCAGGCCTGAACAAGGCTGCGACTGTCATCATGTGACATGGTGGAGAGCTATCGGATCTGGCTCTGTGTGCCTGCAAAGACGCGGCCGCAGAAGCTCCATACCTTTCTATTATATTGCATGCTATGCCGGTTTTCAACCGGTTTTTTCTTTTTCTGTAGGAAGGGATCGAGAAGGCACAAGGAGAAGGAGGAAATTGTGATGAGAGAATTTCAAGTGGGCGTTGTCGGCGCGACAGGGATGGTCGGCCAGCGCTTTATCACCCTGTTGGAGGGGCACCCCTGGTTTCACCTAAAGGTGCTGGCGGCCTCTGCCCGCTCGGCGGGAAAGACCTATGAAGAGGCGGTGGGCAGCCGCTGGGCCATGAGCGCCCCCATGCCCGAGTCGGTCAAGTCGATGCGGGTGCTCGACGCCGAAAAGGACATCGACGAGATCACCCACCAGGTGGACTTTGTCTTCTGCGCCGTCAACATGAAAAAAGATGAGATCAAGGCCCTGGAAGAAGCCTATGCCAAGCGGGAGTGCCCGGTCATCTCCAACAACTCGGCCCACCGCGGGGTGGCCGACGTGCCGATGATCGTGCCGGAAATCAATCCCGAGCACGCCGCTGTCATCGAGGCGCAGCGGGCCCGCCTGGGCACCAAGCGGGGCTTTGTGGCGGTCAAGTCCAACTGCTCGCTGCAGAGCTATGTGCCCGCCATCCACCCCCTGATGGACTTTGGGGTCACCAAGGTGCTGGCCTGCACCTATCAGGCCATCTCCGGCGCGGGCAAGACCTTTGAGACCTTCCCCGACATTGTGGACAACGTGATCCCCTTTATCGGTGGCGAGGAGGAGAAGAGCGAGCAGGAGCCCCTGAAGATTTGGGGCAAGATCGAGGGCGGCGAGATCGTCAACGCCGAGGGGCCCTCCATCACCACCCAGTGCCTGCGGGTGCCGGTGTCCGATGGACACACCGCCGCGGTCTTTGTCTCCTTTGCCAAAAAGCCCACCGTCGAGGAGATCAAGGCGCGCTGGGCGGCCTTTGCCGGGGAGCCGCAGGAGCTGGACCTCCCCTCCGCCCCCAAGCAGTTCCTCCACTATTTTGAAGAGAGCGACCGCCCCCAGGCCAAGTTGGACCGCAACCTGGAAAACGGGATGGCGGTCTCCATCGGCCGCCTGCGGGAGGACACCCAGTACGACTACAAATTTGTCTGCCTCTCCCACAACACCCTGCGTGGGGCCGCTGGCGGCGCGGTGCTGATGGCGGAGCTGTTGGCCGCCAAGGGCTATTTGGACTGATTGGCAAAGCCGCAGAGGCGCGGCCTTTGCGCTTTTTGACTGGGAGGAGTGTCACCGATGAAGAAAACTGTATTTACCGGCGCCGGTGTGGCCATTGTGACCCCATTTTTAGAGGACGGCCAGGTCAACTACCCCAAACTGGGGGAGCTCATTGACTGGCAGATCGAGAGCGGCACCGACTGCATCGTCACCTGCGGGACCACCGGCGAATCCGCCGCCATGAGCCACGAGGAGCACATGGACGTGGTGCGCTACACCGTAAAAAAGGTGGCCGGCCGGGTGCCGGTGGTGGCCGGTGCGGGCAGCAACGACACCGCTGTGGCGGTGGAGCTGTCCAAACTCAGCAAAGAGGCGGGGGCCGACGCCCTGCTGCACGTCACCCCCTACTACAACAAGACCTCACAGCGGGGACTGGTGAAGCACTTTACCGCCATTGCCGACGCCACCGACCTGCCGGTGATCCTCTACAACGTCCCCTCCCGCACCGGGGTGGGCATCCAAATCGACACCTACCGGGAGCTGGGAAAACACCCCAACATTGTGGCGGTGAAGGAGGCAAACGGCAACATCTCCGAAATCGCCAAGCTGTTTGCCGCCTGCGGCGACTGTCTGGACGTCTATTCGGGCAACGACGACCAGATCGTTCCCATCCTCTCCCTCGGGGGCAAAGGGGTCATCTCGGTGCTCTCCAACGTGATGCCCAGGGAGGCCCACGAGATTTGCCAGCTCTACTTTGACGGCAAGACTGCCGAGAGCGCCGCCCTGCAGCTGAAACTGCTGCCCCTGATCAACGCCCTCTTCATGGACGTCAACCCCATCCCGGTGAAGGACGCCATGAACCTGATGGGGCTGGGCGTGGGCGAATGCCGCCTTCCCCTCTGCTCCATGGCGGAGGGCCAGTTGGCTGCCCTGCGGGAGATTTTGGCCCAAAACGACTTGGTGGAGGGCAGATAGATGGTCCGTATTTTACTCGCAGGCGCCCTCGGCAAGATGGGCCGGGTGGTGAGCCAGTGTGTGTCCGAGCGGGAGGATTGCCAGATCGCGGCGGGAATCGACATCGCCGGGCCGGCAGAGGGCCTCCCCTTTCCCCTCTATCGCTCCATCGGGGAGTGCCCCCTGGAAGGGGATGTGATCGTCGATTTCTCCCACCCCTCCCTGCTGGGAGAGATCCTGCGCTTTGCCAGGGAGAAAAAGGTGCCGGCGGTGATCTGTACCACCGGCCTCTCGCCCGAGCAGGTGTCCGAGATCAGGGAGAGCGCCAAAGAGGTGCCCATCTTCTTCAGCGCCAACATGTCCCTGGGCATCAACCTCCTCTCCGCCCTGGCGCAGAAGGCGGCTCAGGTGCTGGGGGGGCAGTTTGACATTGAAATCCTAGAGAAGCACCACAACCAGAAAGTGGACGCCCCCAGCGGCACCGCCCTGATGCTCGCCGACGCCATCAACGAGGTGGCAGACGGACGGTACGAGTACGTCTATGACCGCCACAGCGTTCGCCGAAAGCGCGGCAAAGAGGAGCTGGGCATCCACTCGGTGCGGGGCGGCACCATCGTCGGTGAGCACGAGGTGATTTTTGCCGGGCGCGACGAGGTGCTCACTCTAAGTCACAGCGCCACCTCCAAGGAGGTATTCGCCGTGGGGGCGGTCAACGCAGCGGTCTTTTTGGCGGGGCAGAAGCCCGGCCTGTACGACATGGCGTCCCTCCTATAAAGGGAAACGCCTTGTAAGAGAAAGGATGGCAAAGATGATTGGTGTAACCAGTATTGCGGCAGTGGAGGACCAGATGGTGGTCACCTTCCGCAACATCGACGGTCAGTCGCAGTTTTTGGAAGAGGTTTTTTTGGAGATCGCCAAGGTGGATGTCAACCTGGATATGATTTCCCTCACCACTTCGGAGGACGCCACCTGCAGCTTTTCCTTCACCACCTCCAACCGCTACTATGTCAAAGTGGTCGAGGTGCTGGGGGCCATCCGCAGGGACTTCCCCGAAATCAAATTCTCCATCTCCGACGGTTATGCCAAGCTGGTGGCCGCAGGGGAAGAGATGCAGTTCTGCCCCGGTGTGGCGGCGGCGGTGATCGCTGCAGTCAAGCAAAGCGGCGCTTCCATCGCCATGATCACCACCTCGGAGACCGACATCTCCCTGTTGCTGCCTGCGGGGGACCTGGGGGCGGCCAAAGCGGCGCTGGAAGGGTGAGTTTCTCCCCTTCTCCGTTCCCCAAAAGGCGATTTGCCATGGGGTACAGTTTGGGAGATGACCCAGCAGACAATCTGATGGGCGGCAATCTCCCCCCTCCCCCGGCCGAAATCGGCGATATAGACCAAAAACGAAAATCAAAAAACAGAAACGGGCCTCTTGGGGGCCCGTTTTGTTGTGCAAAATTTGCACAAATATTTATGTAATATGAACAAAAAAACGATAAAAAGATTGGCCCCAAAAATGGCATCAAATCTGGTCAAATAGCCCTTAAATCGGCTGTCATGTGTTTGCTTTTTGTAAAAGAATATTGTATCATTATTAGCGATGTCGATTTTAAAAGAGGAGGGTCATATTTGAATCAGCGAAACGATATGACGCGTGGGGATCACATCATGAAGCAGCTTTTCTTCTTCATGCTCCCCATGCTGCTGGGAAACATCTTTCAGCAATTTTACAACATCGCCGACACAGTGATTGTCGGCAACTGGGTCGGCGCGGATGCGCTGGCGGCCGTTGGGGCGAGCAGCCCTATTTTCTTTTTGTTTGTCGCGGCTGCCAACGGCATGTCCGCCGGCGGCGGGGTGGTCATCGGCCAGTACTTCGGCGCGGGCGACCACAAGCGCTGCCGAAAATCCATCACCACCTTTTTGATTTTTGAGGGAGTCGTCGCCACCGCTCTGGGAATCGTGGGCATCTTTATCTGCAAGCCCATCCTGCAGATGATCAACACCCCGGCCAACATCATCGACGGCGCCAACACCTACCTGTGCATCTACATGGGCGGGTTGGCCTTCAACTTCCTCTACTTCGCCCTCTCCGCAGTTTACCGCGCCCTGGGCGACAGCAAACCCCCGCTCTACTTCCTGATCATCTGCACCATCTTGAACATCGTGCTGGATCTGGTCTTTGTCATCAACTTCGGCTGGGGGGTTGCCGGTGTGGCCATTGCCACCATCATCAGCCAGACCGTCTGCTGTGTTATCTCCTGGATCGTGCTCTACAAGAAGATCGCCTTCCTGGAACAGCCAGACGAGACGGGATGGGCCCGTTACTACAACAACGAAATGGCCATGAAGATGTTCAAACTGGCCATCCCCTCCACCATTCAGATGAGCTCGGTCTCCCTGGTGGGCATCATGATGCAGGGGATCATCAACAACTACGGCACCGCCTATATCGCGGCCTACACTGCGGCCAACAAGGTGGACAACATCACCTTTATGCCCGCCATGAGCATCGGCGTGGCCATGAGCGCCTTTACGGCCCAGAACATCGGCGCCGGGAAAATCAAACGGGTGCGGGAAGGCGTCAAGATGGGCAACCTGCTCTCCCTCATCTTCTGCCTCTCGGTTTCTGCCGTGGTCTTTTTGCTGGGACCCACCATTGTCTCGTGGTTCATCAGCGGCGAGGGGTCGCAGCAAATCATCGACATTGGCTCGGTGATGGTTCGCTTTATTGTGACCTTCACCTTCCTGAGCGGGCTGCGAAACGTCTATGAGAACACCCTCAAAGGGGCGGGTGACATGAACATGGTGATGTTCATCACCATCGCGGGAATGGTGGTCCGCTACCTGGCCGCCCTGGTGATGATGAAGCCCTTCGGCTTTGCCGCCGTCTACTACTCGATCCCCGTGGCCGCCCTCTTTGAGGTGCTCGCCTCTTTCTGGCGCTGGAAGACCGACAAGTGGAAGCGCACCATTGTGGTTCGAGAAGCGGAGTTTGACGAGTCCCTCGAAGTATAAGAAAAATAGCATTTGAAAAAGAGCCGCCGGCGTTCTGCTTGAACGCCGGCGGCTCTTTTCTATTCTATCGCAGAGAGCGGCCGTTAAATGCTCTCCTCGTTTTCGATCCCCCGCAACCAGCTCTTGACCGTCTCGCAGAAGAGGTTGTGGTGCTCGATCTCCAGGTTGTGACCGGCATTTTCCCACAGCAGCAGCGAATGGCGGGTGTAGTGGTCCCTCACCAAATCGACGCACTGGGTGTAGCCCACCACATTGTCCTGTTTGCCCAGGAAAAAGAGGGTGGGCACGTCACAGAGGCCGTTTTCCTCGGGCAGTTCGCTGAAGGCGTACCCCGGGGAGTGGCTGATGCTGCGCAGATAGGGTTCGTCGATGGCGGCCGCCGAGGCAAGTTCATCCAAGAAGCGGTCATAGGTGTACTGGTCCTGAATGACAAAGAGGTTGGTGAAGAGCACCCGGTGCGAGGCGGGCAGCTGTTTGATGAGCTCCTCGTTGCGGTAGACCACCTTGAAGTTGGGGAGGATGCGCTTTTGGCGGACGGGCTCGACCAGCGGGCAGATGAAGATGCCGCCCATGATCCGCTCGGGCATGGCTGCCAGCAAGCCCCGGAGGATGTAGCCGCCGTAGGAGCGGCTGATGGCCAAAAACCGCCCGTCGGGGATGACCTGCTCGACAAAAGCTTTGACAAATTGCAGCATGTCGTCGCTGTTCTTGACCTGGTCGCAACGGGGGGTCTTCCCCATTCCGGGCAGGTCAAAATAGATCCGCTTGTAGCTGATGAAGGGGGCAAACACCGGTTCGATGCTGTGCTCCATCTGCACCATGCTCTCGGTCCAGCCGTGGATGCAGAGAACGGGGGTCCCCTCCCCTACGATCTTGTACTCTACCGGTACGCCAAACACTTCTGTCGTCATCTGCGCACACCTCTCTTTTTTGTTACAGGGTGATTTTATGGAAGGTCTTTTTCCCCTTTTTAATGATGATAAAGCCGTCTTTGAACGCGTCCAGGGAGACGCGGTGCTGGGCGTCGGCGATCTTCTCCTCGCCGACGCTGACGCCGCCCTGCTGCACCAGCCGCCGGGCCTCCCCTTTGGAGGGGGTCAGACCGGCCATCACCATCAGATCCAGCAGGCCGACGGAGCCGTCCTGCACCAGGGACTGGTCGAGGGGGGTGGTGGGCATGTGCTCAGAGGCGGAACCGGCGGCGAAGAGGGACTTGGACGCCTCGAGGGCCTTCTGCGCCTCCTCCTCGCTGTGAACCAGCTTGGTCAATTCAAAGGCCAGTTTTTCCTTGGCGCGGTTGATCTCGCGGTCCTGCAGCGCCTCGTACTGGGCAATCTCTTCCAGGGGCATAAAGGTGAGCATTTTCATGCAGTTGATGACATCGGCGTCGTCGATGTTGCGCCAGTACTGGAAGAACTCGTAGGGGCTGGTCTTCTCGGGGTCGAGCCAGACGGCGCCGCTCTCGGTCTTGCCCATCTTCTTGCCCTCTTTGGTGGTCAGCAGGGTGAAGGTCATGCCGTATGCCTCTTCCCTCTTGACGCGGCGGATCAAGTCCACCCCGCCGAGGATGTTGGCCCACTGGTCGTCGCCCCCCAGCTCCATGGTGCAGCCGACGGCGTCGTACATGTGCAGGAAGTCGTAGCTCTGCATGATCATGTAATTGAACTCGATAAAAGAGAGGCCCTTCTCCATGCGGGACTTAAAGCACTCGGCGGTGAGCATCTTGTTCACTGTAAAGTATACACCAACATCCCGCAGAAAGTCCAGATAATTTAGCTTGCAGAGCCAGTCGGCGTTGTTGAGCACCAGGGCGCGCCCGTCGGTGAAGTCGACGAACTTGGACATCTGCTGCTGGAACCGCTCCACGTTGTGGGCGATCTCCTCCTTGGTGAGCATCTTGCGCATGTCGGTCTTGCCGGTGGGGTCGCCCACCAGAGTGGTGCCGCCGCCCAGCAGGGCGATGGGGCGGTGACCGGCCTGTTGCAGCCGCCGCATCACCGTCAGCTGCAGAAAGTGCCCCACGTGAAGGCTGTCGGCGGTGGCGTCAAAGCCGATGTAGAAGGTGACCGGCTTGTCGCCGTTGAGCAGTTCTTCCACCCTCTCCATGTTGGTCGACTGGGCGATGAGTCCCCGGGCCTGCAGTTCATTAAAGATTCCCACGATACATTCTCCTTTTTCATTTGATAAAAAAAGTCCTCTGTGCATATTTTGTGCACAGAGGGCGAGTTTTCACGCGCGGTACCACCTCAGTTTGCCGTCTCCCGACCCATGTTGAAGGGGCGACGGCCTCGTTGGGGCGCGGTAACGGGCGCCGGACGGCCCTCCCTACTGCCGGTCAAAACCGGGTTCAAAAGGGCGGCTCAGGGGTGTATTCCCGCCGGAAAAGCCGCTTTCTCTCAGCAAACGAAAGCTCTCTTGGGACTTTGGGCCGGCGGTACTGGTCCCCTTCTCTGCCTGTAAGCAATTTTTGCATTACCTGTATCTTACCCGTTTGCCGGGCGGTTGTCAACACCGCCCTGGGCGCGGGCGAGCATTTCCCGCGCATTTTGCAGTGATACCCCGCTGACCGCGTCGCCGGAGATGATGCGGGCCAACTCCCGCACTCGGTCCTCCTCCCCCAGCGGGCGGATGTCGGTAAAGGTGGACACCCCGTCGGAGTGCTTGGAGATCAGCAGGTGATTGCCCCCATAGGCGGCCAGGCTGGCCGAGTGGGTGACACAGATGATTTGGTGGGAGGCGGCGGTCTCTTTGAGTTTTTGGCCGATTTTTTGGGCGGCGCTGCCGCTGACCCCGGTGTCGATCTCATCAAAAATCAGGGTGTCGATTTGGTCCTTCTCAGCGAGGATGTTTTTGATGGCCAACATGATGCGGGAGAGCTCGCCCCCGGAGGCGATTTTGGAGATGGATTTGGGCGCCTCCCCCACGTTGGCCGAGATGAGGAAGCGGACGGCGTCCATCCCGTCCCGGTGGAGCTTGGGCTCGGAGACCACCTCGGTGACAAAGGTGACCCCGCTCATGTTGAGGAAGGCCAGCTCCCGGCAGATGGCGGCGGAGAACCGCTCTCCCGCCTTTTTGCGCTTGGCCGAGAGCTGCTGGGCCAGGTCAGTGGCGGTGCCCAGCTCGTCCCGCATCTGCTCTTTGAGGGAGAAGATCTCCTCGTCGCTGCCGGCAAGGGCCTCGAGCTGGCGCTGGCAGTCGTCCCGGTAGGCGAGTACCTCGTCGAGGGTGGCGCCGTATTTTTTCTCCAGTTGCTGCAGGGTGGCCAGGCGGTTTTCCAAAAAGTCGATGTCCACATAGGCGTCCGCATCCGGCCCGCCCGAAAGGGCCGAGAGGTCGGCGGCGTGCTCCTGCAACTCATAGAGGAGGGCGGTCAGCTTGTCCCCCACCGCGCCGGTGGCAGGCAGGTATTCGCGGATGTTTTGCAGGGACTGAGCTGCTGTCTGCAGCAGGCCGATGGCGCCGCTCCCCTCCTCCCCGCCGTTCAAACAGTCCTGTGCGGCCTGCAGGTTCTGGGCGATGAGCTCGGCGTATTTGGCCTTGTTGATCTGCTCTTCCAGCACCAGGTCTTCGCCGGGGGCCGGGTCGGCCTCGGTGATCTCGCCAATCTGGTAGGAGAGCAGGTCGATCTGCCGCTCCCGCTCGCTGCGGCGGGCCTCCAAGTCGGCGATGGTGCGCTTGAGGTCCCGCACCTTAACATACTGGGCCTGGTAGCGCTCGAGCAGGGGTTCCAACTGGCCGTAGGTGTCCAGCACCCGGATGTGGCTCTTCTCGTCCAGCAGCTGCTGGCTGTCGTGCTGGCCGTGGACGTTGATGAGCAGCTGCCCCAACTCCTTGAGGATGGACACGTTGGCCGGACGGCCGCCGATCTTGCAGGTGTTTCTGCCGTCGCGCCCGATTTCCCGCACGATCAGCAGGCTGCCGTCGGGACAGTCGTACCCCATCTCCTCCGCCCGGGCGGCCACCGCCGGGGAGAGCTCCTCAAACAGAGCGCTGATCAGGGCCCTGTCGGCCCCCTGGCGCACCATGTCCTTGGAGGTGCGGTTGCCCAAAATGGCGTTGACCGCGCCAATGAGGATGGATTTTCCCGCGCCGGTCTCGCCGGTGAGGACGTTGAGCCCCGCCTCCAGCGGCAGGGTGGCCCGCTGGATGACGGCGACATTTTCAATGTAGAGTGTTCGCAACATGGCGCTCTTCCTACCTGTTCTGGGGGATGTAGGTCCGCAGCTCCTCGCAGAGCTCCCGGGCGTACTCCTCGCTCTTCATCAAGATAAAAAAGGTGTCGTCCCCCGCCAAGGAGCCCACAAAGCCGTTCCACTGCATCTCGTCAAAAGCGGCGCAGGCCGCAGAGGCCAACCCCTTGTAGCAGAAGGCGCAGACGATGTTCTGGGCGTAGTCGACCTGGCGCAGGGCCTCGGCGATGATGATCGAGTAGTTGAAGTTGACGCCGCCCGCACTGCCCGGGCGCTGGGGGGTGGTGTAGCGGTAGACGCCCTCGCGCGAAAGGCTCTTCACCAGGCGCAGCTCTTTGATGTCCCGAGAGATGGTGGCCTGGGTGACGGCGAACCCCTCTTCCTGCAGCTTTTTGAGGAGTTCTTCTTGGGTGGTAATGTCGTATCGGGAGATGAGGTCGATGATTTTGGCCTGGCGCTTTGCTTTCACGTTTCAATCCCCTCTTTCAATGAATTTGGCCTTGATGACTTTAAAGAACCCACTGCGGTCCAGCAGGACGAACTTGACCTTTTTGTCCGCCCGGCGGATAAGGATCTGGTCCCCCCCGCCGATTTTGACCGAGTGCTCGCCGTCGATGGTGACGTAGACGTCGTTTTGGTTGCGAGCGCCCTGGCGGATGGCGAGGGTGCTCTCCGGGGAGAAGAGGATGGGGCGGGAGAAGAGCGAGTGGGGGCAGATGGGGGTCATCTCCAAGGTGTCGATGGCCGGGTCGATGACCGGCCCCCCCGCCGAGAGGGCGTAGGCCGTGGACCCGGTGGGGGTGGAGACGATGACCCCGTCGGCCCGGTAGTTGATGACCTGCTCCTCGCCGCACCAGATGTCCAGGTCCAGCAGGCGGGAGACGGTGCCGCCGGTGACCACTACGTCGTTGATAGCGGTGTAGCAGCGCTTGCTCCCCCCCTGCGTGATCACGGCGTCCAGCGCCATTCGCTCCTGGATCGCGTAGTCGTCGGCCACCAGCTGCTTGAGGAGGTCGAGCCGGTGGCAGTCGATACAGGCGAGAAAGCCCAGCCGCCCGGTGTTGATGCCGATGATGGGCTTGTTGTGATGAATGGCGTGTTTGGCCTGGTGGACCAGGGTGCCGTCCCCCCCCACGCAGAGGATGCAGTCGCACCAGTCATAGCCGACGGCCGATTCGACAAAGCGAACGCCGGGGAGATGGACCTTCTCCCGCAGGTAGGCGGGCATCCAGACCTCGGCCCCGCAGTCGGCGAGGATCTGGCAGGCCTCCGGGGTGTATTTGAGGGTGCGCGGCTTGTCCAGGTTGGGGATGACGAAAAAAGAGTGCAAATGCCCTTCCTCCTTCTCTCTAAATCAGACGGAGAGCGCCCGGTGGGAGGCGGTCACCGTCTCGGCGACCTGTTCGCTGCCAATGGTCGGCAGCCCCTCCCCCGCTCCCTTTTCCAGGAAAATCAGGTATTCAATATTCCCTTCAGGGCCTTTGACAGGTGAAAAGTCAAGTCCCTTTACAGCAAATTGGTTCTCCCCAGCCAGAGAGATGACCTTTTCGATGACCTCCCGGTGGGTGTCCGGGTCGCGGACGACCCCCTTTTTGCCCACCTTTTCCCGCCCGGCTTCAAACTGGGGTTTGATGAGGCAGACGGCCCGGCCGCCGGGGGCGAGAAAGCGCCAGATGACCGGCAGCACGTGGGAGAGGGAGATGAAGGAGACGTCGACGCTGACAAAGTCCAGCTCGTCGGGGACCTGCTCGCCGGTGAGGTAGCGGATGTTCTGCCGCTCTAGGTTGACCACCCGTTCATCCGAGCGCAGTTTCCAGGCCAGCTGCCCGTACCCTACGTCCACGGCATAGACCTTCTGTGCGCCGTTTTGCAGCATGCAGTCGGTAAACCCCCCGGTGGAGGCCCCCACATCCATGCAGATCTTGTCCTTCAGGGAGATGGGAAAGACGGCCATGGCCTTTTCCAGTTTGAGGCCGCCCCGACTGACGTAGGGCAACTTGGCGCCCCGCAGCTCGACGGCGTCCCCCTCTTTGACGGTGTCGCCGGCCTTGTCGGCCTTTTGGCCGTTGATGTAGACATCGCCGGCCATGATGTAGGCCTGGGCCTTCTGGCGGGTCTCCGCCAGCCCCTGTTCGGTCAGATAGACGTCCAGTCTTGTCTTCATGTGATCACTCCTGCTCTAAAAAGCGGGCTATGCCGGCTTCGTCCATGCCCAGGTGGGCGAGGGTCGACTCCACCGAGGCCTGGGGGATGACGCCGTCTTCAATGGCGCGGATGTGGATGCGCCCCCGGTAGCCGCTCTCGGCCAGCTGGGAGGCCAGCCGTTCGCTGACGCCGCCGCTGCGGATCCCCTCCTCCACAAAGTAGACGGCTTTGTAGGAGCAGAGCAGCTCGCAGACATCTTCCCCCAGGGGGAAGAGCTTGGTCAGTTTGAGGACGGAGGCCCCCACCTTCTGGGCGGCGGGATAGACCTCGGCAAAGATTCGGCCGTAGGTGAGCACCACCTTGCCGCCCTTCTTTTTGCCTGGGAAGAGGTGGTGGTCCTCGCAGGGCAGATCGTCCAAAAAGGCGAGGCGCCCGTCCTCCTTTCCGCGGGGATAGCGGAGGGCACAGGGCCCCTCTTCCCCATAGAGACAGGCGTTCAGACAGTGGCGCAACTCGCGGTAGGTGGCGGGGGAGTAGAGGGTCATGGTGGGGACGGATTGGAGCATCGACACGTCGTAGATGCCCTGGTGGGTCTCCCCGTCCTGTCCCACCAGACCGGCCCTGTCAATGGCCAGCACCAGGTGGGCGTGTTGCAGGGCCACATCGTGGATGATCTGGTCGTAGCAGCGCTGCAAAAAGGTGGAGTAGACGGCAAACACCGGCCGCAGCCCGCCGGTGGCCAGCCCAGAGGCAAAGGTCACGGCGTGCTCCTCGGCGATGCCCACGTCGTAAAAGCGGTTGGGGTACTTGTGTTTGAAAAACTGCAGCCCGGTGCCGTATTTCATGGCCGCGGTGATGCCGCAGATGGAGGGGTCTTTGATGGCCTGCCCCACCAGGGCGCGGCCGAAGGCGGTGGAGAAGGAGTCCTCGTTGGAGATGTCGGGATTTCCCTTTTCGATGTCGAAGCTGGAGACCCCGTGGTAGGCGCCGGGATTTTCCTCCGCCTTCTGGTACCCCTTCCCCTTTTGGGTGGCAATGTGGATGAGAACGGGCCGGCTGATGCGCTTGGCCCGCATCAGGGCGCCGCAGAGCATGTCGATGTCGTGCCCGTCGATGGGCCCCAGGTAGTCAAACCCCAAGTCCTCAAAAAAGGTGTTGTGGTAGATGGCGGTCTTGAGTTTCGACTTGGAGGAGACCAGGGCGTCCTTGATTTGCCGGCCTACCATCGGCGTGCGCTCCAGGAGGTGGGAGACCGAGTCCTTAAAGCGGAAATAGGCCGGTTTGGTGCGGATCTCCGAGAGATAGTTGGCCACCGACCCCACGCTTTTGGAGATGGACATGTCGTTGTCATTGAGGATGATGATCAGGTTGCCCCGGGCCTTGCCGGCGTTGTTGAGCCCCTCATAGGCCATGCCGCCGGTAAAGGCACCGTCGCCGATGACGGCGATGACGTAGCCGTCGTCCCCTCGCTGGCGCTTGGCCTCGGCCAGCCCCATGGCGGCGGAGATGGAGGTGCTGGCGTGCCCAGCCACAAAGGCGTCGTGCTCGCTCTCATACGGCTTGGGAAAGCCGGAAAGCCCCCCTTCGGTACGGATGGTGTCGATCCGGTCCCTGCGCCCGGTGAGCATTTTGTGGGTGTAGGACTGGTGCCCCACGTCCCAGACAATGGCGTCTTTGGGGGTGGTGAAGATGCGGTGCAGGGCGATGGTGAGTTCCACCACCCCCAGGTTGGAGGCCAGGTGCCCCCCGTTTTGGGAGACCACCTCGATGAGCCGCTCCCGGATCTCCTCCGCCAGGGCGTTGAGTTCGGCGGTGGAGAGCATCTTCAAATCACCGGGTCCGTTGATGCGCTGTAAAATGGACAAATCCGTTCACCTTCTATGTCAAAGATACCAGCATGGCCACCAAAATGCCCAGCAGGGCACCGCCGAGCACTTCCAGCGGGGTGTGGCCGAGGGACTCCTTCAAGTCCTTTTTGAACATATCGTCCTCGTCTTCGTCGGGGGCGTCCTGGCTCTTCTCCCAGGTGAAGATGATCTTGTTGAGGACTTTGGCCTGTTCCCCTGCGCTCCTGCGCACCCCCATGGCGTCGTACATGACCACGCAGGCCACCAGGAAGGCCAGGGCGAACTCCGGGGAGGAGACGCCCACCGTGCGGGCGATGGCCACGGTGAGGGAACAGACCAGGGCCGAGTGGGCGCTGGGCATCCCCCCCGCCCCCACCATCCGCTCCAAATTGAGCTTTTTGGTGGCGATGAAGGTAAAGATCGTCTTGAGCACCTGCGCGCTCAACCAGGAGATCAGGGCAACGTTTAAACAGTAGTTGCCGAACATCTGTCGTAGGATATCCATATCAACCGCCCTTTAGCTTTCTCTGTCCACCAGCGACTGGCAGAGGTGGGCCAGGCAACCGCCCTGTTCACCGGGGACCGCCCTTTGCAGCTTGCAGAGGGCCCGGTCGGTACAGGCGCGCACCTGCTCGCGGGAGGCCTCTACCCCGTAAAGGGTGACAAAGGTGGTCTTTCCCTGCTCGGCGTCGCTGCCGATGGGCTTGCCCAACTTGGCCTCATCCCCCACGGCATCCAGTATATCATCTGCAATTTGAAAAGCCAACCCGACGTCCTCGGCAAAATCGCCCAGGGCGCACTGGCTGTCCTCCCCCGCGCCGGCGGCAATGGCCCCCAACTGGGCGCTCACCGAGAGGAGGGCGCCGGTCTTGAGCCGGTGCAGGGTGGCCAGCACCTCCGGCTCCATGGGTCTGTTCTCATAGGCCAGGTCGATGACCTGCCCGCCGATCATCCCCCGGTAGCCGGCGGCGCGGGCCAGGGCTGCCACCGCCCGCAGTCGCAGCTCCTCGGGGAGAGGGGCGCCGGCCGCGGTCTCAAAGGCAAAGGTCAGCAGGGCGTCCCCCGCCAACAGGGCGGTGGCCTCACCGTAGACCTTGTGACAGGAGGGCTTGCCCCGGCGCAGGTCGTCGTCGTCCATGCAGGGCAGGTCGTCGTGGATGAGGGAGTAGGCGTGCACCATCTCGATGGCGGCGGCCAGGGGGAGCGCCTCCTCCCGCCGGCCGCCCAGGGCTGCGCAGCACTCGAGAACAAAGAGGGCGCGGATGCGCTTGCCGCCGGCCAGCAGGCTGTAGCGCATGGCCTCGGCCACCTCTCGGTAGAGGGGGTCTCCGTCGGGGACGGCGGTCTGCAAAAAGGCCTCGATGGCGGCCAGGTCGCGCTCGAGTTGTTCTCTACAATTCATCGTCCATTCCCTCCAGTTTGATCTCCTCCACCGTCTGGCGGGCGGCCTTGAGCTGGCCGTAACAGTCGGACAGCAGGGCCGCCGCCTTGGCGTAGGTGGACAGGGCCTCCTCGAGGGGGAGATCGGCCCCCTCCAACGAGGCGATGGCCTGTTCCAGGGCGCGGTAGTTCTCTTCAAAGCTCGCTTTCTTTTTGGTCGGCATGGCTGGGCTCCTCCCCTATCTGGTCGACGGTGCAATCGGCCTCGCCGTCGCAAAAGCGAAGGGAGAGCCGGTCGCCCGGTTGTATCTGCATAACGGAGTGGACGGCGGCGCCGTCCTTCTGTGCAATGGCGTACCCCCGGGAGAGCACCTTGGCGGGGTTTAGGCTCTCACAGAGGTCGGCGGCGCTGCGCCAATCGGCTTCCAGCTTGTCCAGTCGCTTGGTGCAGGCAGTCTGCAGCCGGTGGCGGAGGGCGGCAAGCCCCTCGCCCCGCTCTCCCAACAACTGGGCGGGCGAACAGGCGCGGTGGCGCAGCTGCAGTTGGTAGAGGGCCTCCTTCTTTCGGGTGTAGAGGCGGTGAAGGGCCGTCTCCATCCGCAGGGAGGCGCCGTTTAGCTGGCGGGCGATCTCCCCGCTGTCAGGGGCCACCAGTTCGGCCGCCGCCGAGGGGGTGGGCGCCCGCAAATCGGCCGCCAGGTCGGCGATGGTGAAGTCGATTTCATGCCCCACCGCCGAGATGACTGGCACCGGGCAGTCGGCGATGGCGCGGGCGATCTCCTCCCGGTTGAAGACCCAGAGGTCCTCCTGGCTGCCGCCCCCCCGGGTGAGGATACAGGCGTCGTACCGCCCGGCGATGGAGACGTAGCGCAGCGCCCGCACAATGGAGGGGCAGGCCGCCTCCCCCTGCACCGACACCGGGATGAGGGAAACGGTGCAGAGGTTGTACCGCCGCGCCAGGACCCCCAGCACGTCCTTGACTGCCGCCCCCGACTTGGAGGTGATGAGGGCGATGTGTTGGGGAAAGGGCGGCAGGGGCTTTTTGCGCCCGGCGTCGAAGAGCCCCTCGGCGGCCAGCTTGCGCTTGAGCTGTTCCAGTGCCAGCTGCCGGGCGCCGACCCCTTCGGGCAGGATGTCCTTGGCGTAGAGCTGGTAGACCCCGTCGCGCTCAAAGACCGAGACGGCGCCGCGGACGATCACCGACATCCCGTCCTCTGGGGAGAAGGCCAGCCGGTTGGCGTAGGACTGAAACATCACCACCTTGATGGAGGCACCGGCGTCCTTGAGGCTGAAAAAGAGGTGGCCGGTGCGAAAGTGGCGGTGGAAGCTGGAGATCTCCCCCCGGATCAGCAGGTCTTTGAGCTTGCCGTCGGACTCGACGATGGACTTGACATAGGCGTTGAGCTGGGTGACGGTGAGGGCGGCGCCGGTCATCTCCCCCACCTCTCTCTGCACAAGAGGGCGATGCCGGCGGCGTTGTCGCTGGAGAAATTGGCCGGGGCGCAGACCCCGCCGTATGTTTGAGACAGGGCTGCCGAGAGGATGGAGTTGGACATCACCCCGCCCGAGTAGAGGACGGGCAGTGGCCCCAGCTTCTCCAGCAGCCGGGCGGTCATCCCGTCCAGGGCGGCCAGCAGGTAGTCGAGGCAGTAGCGGGCCACGTCGGCCGGGGCCTCGCCCTGCGACAGCATCTTTCGGCACTGGTTTTCGACCCCGGAGAGGCAGCAATCGCAGCCCTTGAAGGTGGGGCGGGCCCGGTAGCGCTTTTCGCTCTGGCAGGCCAGCTTGTCCAGCGCCGGGCCGGCGGGAAAGGGCAGCCCCAGCAGCCCCCCCACCCGGTCGACCGCCTGTCCGGCCTTCAGGTCGAGGGAGCCTGCCAGATAGGTGGTCTTGCAGATGCGCTCCCCATCGGGCTCCACCAGCACCGCTTCGGTGGTGCCGCCGGAGACGTGAAAGGCCAGAAAGGGCCCTTGTAGGTAGGAGAGGGCCCCGCCCCCGTAGAGAGCGGCGGCAATGTGCCCCTGCTGGTGGGAAAAGCGGTAGAGGGGCAGCCCCAGCAAGTTGGCAATGAGGGTGGCGCTGGAGAGCCCCACCAGGAAGCAGGGCATGTAGGAGCCCTCTATATCCCGGGGGCGGTCGGACACGCCAACAGCCAGAACATCCCCGACGGGGATCCCGCCGAGGATAGAGGTGGTGAGTTCACTGAAATTTTTGACGTGCAGAAAACAGGCGTCGCTCTGGCGAAGCCCCATCTGTCCCTCTTTGACCGGAAGGGGCAGTCGGATATTCTGCACCACCTCCCCCTCGGCCGAGCAGACGGCGAGGGAGGAGGTGTAGTTGCTGGTGTCGAGGCCGAGAAAGTACTTCATTGTTCCTGCGGCTGCACCAGCAGCTCCTCGTCCTCGGCCGCTTCGGGCAGCGCCTCGGCCTGCAGGGCCTCTTCGGGCGTCCCCAGCTCCTTCGCCACCGCGCCCAAAAGTCCGTTGACAAAGGCGTAGTCGTCGTCGGTGCCGTACTTCTTGGCCAGCTCCACGGCCTCGTTGATGGCGACCCCCACCGGGCAGAAGTCGGCGGCGATCTCGGCCAGGGCCACCCGCAGGATGGAGCGGCAGACCGGGGAGATGCGCTCGAGCGTCCAGCCCTTCAGGTGGCGGGCGATCTGCTCGTCCAGCGCGGGGGCGCGCTCGCACACCTGGCGAAAGACGTTCAGGGCGTACTGACTCATCCGCAGTGTGCCGCACTCGCTCGCGCCGGCAATGATGTCCTCGGCGCTCTCGTCGGACAGGAAAAACTGTTCAAAGGCCAGCACAAAGGCCGCCTCTCTCGATTCACTTCTGGTCATATTTGTCTCCTCGCTGTGTTGGAATATAGGGCGTGGGGTGGCCCCACAAAAATACCCTCCTGTGACGGTACACGGGAGGGTATGGGGCGAATGTCAGTGCTCTTCCCCGCTCTCACTCTCAAAGGCGATCCCCTGCACGACGATATTCACCTTGGAAACGGTGATGCCCGTCATGCTCTGGATGGCGGATTTCACGCTGTTTTGCACAGCCAAGGAGACGTCCGGGATGCTGACCCCTTGGTAGAGGTCCAGGCAGATGTTCACCGTGGCGATGTCGCCGTTTAGCTCGATGCCCACCGGGTTGCGGCGGATCGCCTTGGCCCACAGCCCCTTGATGTTGGAGTTCTCACAGGTGACCTGGGCCACCCCCTTGACCTCCCCAGCCGCCATCTTGGCGATGGTGGCCAGCACCTCTTCAGAGACCTTCAGGTTGCCGATGGTGTCCTTCAAACTGGGTTCGCCCATCAATGCGCCCTCCTTTATAGCAATGCATCATTCTGTATAACATACACCCTGTATGCTGTATATTATACCACAAAAAAGGAGAGAGACAACTATTTTACCTCGGTTATTGTGATATTTTCCGCCTTGACGCCGGCCTCGCGGATGATGATCTCCTTGATTTGGTTGGCGGTGTCCTCGTTGAGACCGTCGGTCTTGACCACCGCGTCAGCCTTTTCGTTGTTGATATATACCAGGCAGTCGGAATAGCCTTTGGCCTTGATGAGGCTCTCGATCTTTCCCTCGGTCTCCACCGCCTTGACCATGTAGGAGAGGGAGTTGGTCAGGGATTTCTTCTCCTCCTCTGAAATGGTGGTGTCCTTGAGGGATTTTTGCAGTTTGTCCAGGGCCTCATCCCGGCTCTTCTGGCGGTTGGTGCGGGACTCGGCGAAGTACTCCTCCCCCTTTTCCACCGGGGCAGAGGTCTCCTCCTTCTCCCCCAGCTCCTCGTCGCTCTTGGAGCTGCCGTCGCCCGAGCCGTTGACGTACTCGGCGTCGCCGTAGTTGCCCGATGCCGAGAGGGAGTCGGTGGTGGTGAAGTCGCTGCCCGATTTGGCGAACTGCCAGTTGAGATAGACCGCCACGCTCAGCGCCAGCACCAGCGCCCCCAAGATGACCTGCTTCTTTCCTGCTTTCATGATTTGTTTACCCCTTTCTTTGCCTTTTCTGGGCACCCCGTGCCAAAGGGCGGTCTACCCGCCTTTTTTCGCTATGTAAACGCGGTTGGAGGGGACGTCCAGCAGGGTCGTCACCGCCTCCAAAACCCGCCCTTCCACAGTGGGGTCGCCCCCTCCGTCGCAGACGATAAGCACCCCCTTGATGACCGGCTCCAACGTGCTCTGCACCACCGCCTGTTTCTTGCCGTTTTGGTCCTCCACCAAGAGGTAGCTCCTCTCGGTGCTCTCCCGGCTCTTGCCGCCCTGGCCCGCCATGGCGTCCACGCTCTTTTTCTCCTCGTAGAGGTACTGGCTCTCGGAGGAGCGTTCCAGGGTGACCATCACCTCCACCCGGCCGACCCCCTGCACCTTTTGCAGGATGTCCGTCAGGTCCTTCTGGGTCTGCGACACATACGCCTCCTGGCTGACAGGGGTCGAAGAGGCGCCTGTACTTTGGGAGGACCCCTTTCTAGACTTGCCGTTGCCCCCCAGGCTGCTGAGAAAGATGAGCAGCACTCCGACGGCCCCCAGGATGACGATGAGTTTTGTTTTGTCCACTTTTGTGAGAAGTTCCTTGCACCTATCCAGCATCTTCTGTGTCCTCCGCACTCGAGGTGGGCAGGCCGAACGCCTCGCTGACCTGGCGCTCCAGGGCCTCGTCCCGCCCCTTTCCCGTTTGGATTTTGATTTCTCTAATATCTATGCGCCCCCCCTCGTCCACATGAGTGCGCACCTCTATTTTTTCATAGTCCTTCCCCTGTCCGTCCAGGTAGGCGCCGATCTGGGTGCGCAGGTTCTCGGCCGCCAGGGCCGCCACCTGTTTTGCGATCTGTTCCTGCGCCTGGCTTACCTGGGGCAGTTCCCCTGCCGAGGGGAGGTTGAATGAAACCCCGCCTAGCCCCGACAGGGGGGCGACGATACAGGCCAGAAAAAAGACGTTGACCGCCACCTTGAACACCGACTCCATGCTGCGGGAGGGGGCCACCATCTTGAAGATCCCGCCGCAGATGCAGCTGAGACAGAGGGCGAACCCCCACTGCTGAATTGCCTGCACGATCTGTTCCCCCTTTTTATCCGACGCCCATCATGACGATGACCGTGGTGATGATGACCAGCAGCGCGTAGGTGAAGAGGAGCGCCACCGCAATGGTGAGACAGTTTCCGATGGATTTGAGGGTGTCCCGCACCGACGAGACCCCCAGCATGTCGCAGAAGAACGCCCCGGCCCAGAGGGTGGCTTTGTAGAGCAGGCAGCGCAGCAGCAGCGGAACAAAGGAGACGACCACCGCGGCGATCCCGAAGACCCCGACCCCGTTTTTGACCACCTTGAGACAGCCGTAGACCGAGGAGAGGGCGTCGGAGACCACGCCCCCCACGATCGGCACCATATTGCCGATGAGGAGTTTTCCGGTCTTCATGGCCAGGTTGTCCGAGGCGGAGGTGACAAAGCTCTGCATCGAGAGGACACCGCAGAAGATGGTCAGCAGCAGGGTGAGCACCACCACCACCGCGTTTTTCAGCCCCCCGCTGATGGCCGAGACCCGCAGGTCGCTCTGCACCGCGCCGGTGACCGAAAAGGCCAGCATCAGCCCCAGCAGGGGGACAATGGTGGAGGAGCAGATGGCCGAGACCCCCTGCACCACCAACATCAGCACCCCGGAGTAGGCCGTGGCCGTCAGCGGCTGGCCGGAGGTGGCCGCCACCGTGGAGTAGATGGGGGCGAAGGTGGCGATGAACTGGTTGGTGGAGAGAAGGGTCTGGTTGAGGTCTTGGATCAGCCGGTAGACCGGCGCGACCACCGACACCGCAATACAGAGGGCGGCCACCACCGACACCACCGGGGAGAGGCTTTCGGAGAAGAAGGTGCTCTTCATGCTCTCGGCCATGGCGCAGACCAAAATGGTGACCACGATGAGGGCCAGTATGCGGATGGGCTCTTTGGCGGTGGTCTTGATCGACTCCCAGAGGCTGCCCAGCAGTTTGGGCAGGTCGAGGAAAGAGAGGGCGCTCTCCCCCGTCAAATCGCCGTCGAGAAGGCCGCTGTCCTCTAGGGTATCCCTGGCCTCTTCGGGAAGGGCGTCCTCTAACTGAGAGGCGCCGCTCAAATCGTACTGTTCCTGCAAGATCTGTTGGGTGTCGGTGGCCGGGCTCTCCTCCTCCCCCTCTTCGGCAAAGGCGGTCCAGAGCGAAAAAAAGAGGAGGGCCAGGGCCAACAGCAGGGCGGCCAAGATCCTTGAATGTCTCACAGCGCCGCCCCCTTTACAGGAAAATCAGGTCGTCCAAAAAGGAGACCACCGTTTTCAGCATCGGCAGGGCCAGGGCCAACACCGTGACCTTGCCCGCCAGTTCCACCTTGGAGGCGATGGCCTGCTGCCCGGCGTCCCGGCAACTGTCGGCCGCCAGCTGCACCACATAACAGACCCCCAGACACTTGAAGAGGGTGCCGATGTTTTCGGCCACTCCCTCTGAGAGCAGCGAAATGGAGAGGACCTCCTGCAGCACCGGCAGCAGGGAGGCGGCGATATAGCCGAAGAGCAACACCCCCGCCCCCACCGACACCACCACGGCGATTTGGGGGCTGTACTGCTTGAGGGTGAGGGCCAAAATCGCCGCGACGATGGCAAAGACCGCCACGCCCAGCACGTTCATTTCCCCCACCGCCTCACAGGTCGAAGATGGCCTTGACGGTGTCAAACAGGGTGCTGATCTCCCCGATGATCATCATCAGGACCACGATGAGCCCCGCCAGGGTGGTGAGCATGGCCTGCTCCTCCCGCCCGGAGCGGATGAGCACCTGGTTGAGCACCGCCACGATGATGCCGATGGCGGCAATTTTGAAGATGAGATCTACGTCCATTTTCGCGTCCTCCTTTTGGGGCTACCAGAGGATGATGGAGAGGCCCAGCCCCGCCAGCACCCCCAGGGTGTTGTACATCTTTCCGTTTTTTCGGTAAGCCTCTCGGGTCTCCTCCAGCTGTTCCTCCAACTTCTGTACCAGCAGGGCCAGGCGGGAGAGCTCCACCGGGGAGGGGCGGGTGCCGAATTCCCGCCCAAAGTCCAGCATCAACTGGCGGAGGGCAGGCGGACTCTTTTGCAGGCAGCGGCACCCCTCCACCGCGCTGCAGAAACTGGCGGAGAAGTCGCCGGTCTCCATCCCCCTGCAGCAGAGGGGGAGAAAGTCGAGCCCGGCAAAGCGGGGGTCTTGGGCGGCCTGTTGCAGCAGTTCCCCCACCGGCGCGCCGCCGTAGGTCAGCTCCCCTTCGATCCCGCGGAAGAATTTGAGCAGGGTCTGCACCAACCGCTCCTCTTCTCGGATGCGGCCAGAAAGGTAGAGTCCCCCCAACGAACAGGCCGAGAGGAGGAAGAGGCAGCCGATTGCCTTAACCACGGGTAGCCCCCCTCTCGCAGTGGGCCCTGACCGAGAAATCGTGCGGCGAGACCTGTAGAAAGTGGGTGAAAAAGCCCTGTTTGAGCAGCGGGGCCAGGGCGGGGTTTCGCCGCAGGTCCTCCACCGTGTCTCCGTGGGCGGTGGCGATGACCCAGACCCCCGAGACAGCACAGCGCCGCAGGGCGGCCACGTCCTCCTCGTTGCCGATCTCGTCGCAGGCCACCAAGTCGGGAGACATGGTGCGCACGCAGCGAAAGATGCCCTCGGCCTTGGAGAAGTAGCTCTGCACGAAGGCGCCCGGGCCCAAATCGGTCTGGCACTGGCCCCCCAGGCAGTTGGCCAACTCCCCCCGCTCGTCCACCACCCCCACCTTTAAATAGCGCTCCCATCCGCCGCCGGAAAAGGCGCGGATGAGGCCCCGCAGAAGGGTGGTCTTGCCGCTGCCCGGCGGGCCGACGATGAGGGTGTTCCCCAGCCCGTGCAGCCGGTAAAAGCGGAGGACAGCCGGGTCGGCGGGCAGCGCCCCCCGGGCGATGCGCAGGTTGACGGCCTCAAATTCGTGCACCGTCTCCCCCGTCTCGGGGGAGTAAAACCGCTTGCCGCACAGCCCCACCCGGTGTCCGCCGCGGATGGTGAGAAAGCCCTGGGCGATCTGGTCCTGATGGGAGTAGAGGGAGTACTCGCAGCAGGCCTGCACACAGGAGCGCACCTGGACGGCGGTGGCACAGAGGGCCCCTTGGGGCTCGTCCAGCAGCGCTCCCTCCCCCAGAAAGCGCAGCCGCCCCTCCCCGTAGAGGGAGACGGGCTGCCCAGAGGTGAGGCGGATTTCCTGACAGCGTTCCCAAACGGGCTGGGGCAGGGCCAGACAGCCGCTGCGAATGGGTTCGGGCAGGACGGCCGTCACCTGCTCAAAAGGGGTTTCTCGACTCATGGTTCATCCCTCCCACAACTTGTACACTAACACTATATGGGTTGTCCCACCGGGATAGAACCTGTCCCAAAACGCAAAAAAGGGCCCGCAACGGATGTGCTGCGGGCCCTTTTGCCAAGTGAGGCTCAGAGTATTTTTTCTCGGATGGAAAAGAGGAGGTCCACCGAGGGGCGCCTGCCCAAGCTCTTTTCCGTGTGGCGCTCAAACTCCAGGCCGCAGGCCCGGTAGGGGCTGTCGGGGAGCCACCGGGTATAGAAATACCGCTTGGCCGCCCCGACTGCCGCCCCCCAGAGAAAGGCCCAGCGGGGGCGAACCACCATCCTGCCGTAAAGCCCGGCCGGCAGGGTCAGTTCCCGAAGCGCCGGATAGGGCTGCGCGCCCCCCACGAAGAGGGAGAAGCGGCCGCTGGCTTCGTCGTAGTCTCGGGAGAGGACGTAAAAGGGCAGCACCTGCTCTCCCTGCCGCCGGATCGCCGCCCGGTACCGGCGCGAGAGGGCGGGGATGTCTCTGGCGACCGTTTTGTCGCTGGAGGGCTGCCAGAGGCCGTAGAGGGTGAGTTCCTCCAATTGCAGGCACTCCACCGTCTGTCTTCTCATCCGTTTGACACCGCCTTTCTACATCGATCATTGCCAGCCCATCGACTGGCAGAAGTGCAGCAGGTTGTCGGCCGTCTGCCGGAGGTTGTCGGCGCTGCGGTGGCGGGCGGTGGCAAAGGCCTCGGCCCGGGGGTTGATGGAGAAAATGCCCGAGACCCCCTCTGCATAGGCGGCCTCGGCGCCTTCGCCGATTTCCCCCACCAGGGCGATCACCGGCACCCCCTGTGCCCGGGCCCGGCGGGCGACCCCGACCACCACCTTGCCGCGCAGGCTCTGGCTGTCGATTCGCCCCTCCCCGGTAAAGACCAGGTCGGTCTCCCGCAGCAGGTCGTCAAAGTGCACCGCGTCGAGCAGGGCGTCGATCCCCATCTGCAGCCGAAAACCCAGCAGGGCACAGACGCCGCCCCCCATCCCGCCGGCAGCCCCCGCCCCCGGCAGCAGCTGCAGATCCCGACCCGTCTCGGCCAAGACCACCTCCGCCAACCGCCGCAATCCCCCATCCAGCTGCATCACCTGTTCGGGGGTCGCTCCCTTTTGGGGGGCAAAGACGGCAGCCGCGCCGCTGGGGCCGTAAAAGGGGTTGTCGATGTCGCAGATGGCGACCTTTTCGGCGGCGGCCAGCCGCGGGTCGAGCCCGGAGCAGTCGACGACGGCGATCCGCCCCAGGGTGCCGCCAACAGGGATAAATGGGACCCCCTTGTCGTCCAAAAAGCGGACCCCCAAGGCGGCGGCCGCACCGGCCCCGCCGTCGTTGGTGCAGCTGCCCCCCAGGCCCAGCAAAATTTTCTCGCACCCCCGCGCCAGGGCGTCGGCAATCAGCTGTCCCACCCCGTAGGTGGTGGTGCGCAGAGGGTCTTCCCGCCCCTCCACCAGGGGGAGTCCAGCGCAGGCCGCCATCTCGATGACGGCGGTGCGGGGGCTGCCCTCCAAGATGCCGTAGAAGGCGGTGCGCTCCTCAAAATAGGGGCCCGCCACCGGCAGGGTGATCTTCTCCCCCCCGAGGGCGGCGAGGAAGGCGTCCACCGTCCCCTCGCCGCCGTCCGCCACCGGGATGGCCCGCAGCCGGGCCGAGGGGTCGCAGCGGCGGACGCAGTCGGCCAAAATGTCGCATATCTGCCCAGAGGTGAGGGTGCCCTTAAAGGAGTCGGGCACCGCGAGGTAGCGCTTCATCGACAGAGTCTCCCCTCTCTTTTGCCTTGACAGGTGAGGGGGAAAGCCCGCAGACTCTCCCCCTCTCGCTCAAAGCGGATATTTTTAGATTTTTTCTTCCAGCAGCTGGCGCATCAGGCCGGGGTTCCCCTGCCCCTTGGAGCGCTTCATGCACTGGCCCACCAGGAAGCCCAGCACATTGGTCTTGCCGCTGTGGTAGTCCTCCACCGCCTTGGCGTTTTCGGCCAGCACCTCGGTGACGATGGCCTCCAACACGGCGGTGTCGCTGACCTGGGCGAGCCCCTTGTCCTTGACGATCTGGTCGATGGCGATCTCCCCGTCGTCGAGGATGCACTCCAGCACCGTCTTGGCGGAGGTGGTGGAGATGGTTTTCTGGTCGATCAGGGAAATCAGCTCCACCAGCCGCTCGGGGGTGAGGGCGAGATCGTCCAGTTCGCAGCCGCGCTCATTGAGGACCTTGGCAATGTCGCCCAGCAGCCAGTTGCAGACCGACTTGGGCGCCACCTTCCCCCCCTCGAGGCACTGCTCAAAGAAGCGGGAGCGGCTCACGTCCTCGGCGAGGAGGGTGGCCTCTTTCTGGGGCAGACCGTAGGAGGTCATATACCGCTCGATCTTCTGGTTGGGCAGTTCGGGGATGGTGGCCTTGAGCTCCTCCACATGCACTTCGGGGATGTAGATGGTCCGTAGGTCGGGCTCGGGGAAGTAGCGGTAGTCCTGGGCGTCCTCCTTGCTGCGCAGCAGCTCGGTGACCCCCTTGGCGTCGTTCCAGCGGCGGGTCTCCTGCTCGATGACGCCGCCGGCGTCCAAGATCTCCTTCTGGCGGGCCATCTCGTACTCGATGGCGCGGACGGCGCCGCTAAAGGTGTTGACGTTCTTCATCTCACAGCGGGTGCCGAAGGTGTCCGACCCCTTGGGCATCAGGGAGACGTTGACGTCACAGCGCAGCGAACCCTCCTGCATCTTGCAGTCGGAGATGTCCAGGTAGAGGAGGATGGAGCGGATGGTCTCCAGATAGGCGTGGGCCTCTTCCGGGCTGCGGATGTCGGGCTCGGACACGATCTCGATGAGGGGGACGCCACAGCGGTTGAAGTCCACCAGGGAGCCCTCGAAGGACTCGGCGTGGATGAGCTTGCCAGCGTCCTCCTCGATGTGGATGCGGGTGATCCCCACCCGTTTCTTCTCGCCGTAGACCATGAAGTCCAGATAGCCGTTTTCACACAGGGGGATGTCGTACTGGGAAATCTGGTAGGCCTTGGGCAGGTCGGGGTAGATGTAGTTCTTCCGGTCCTGCTTGGTGACGTTGTTGATGGTGCAGTGGGTGGCGTGCCCCATGCGGATGGCGTACTCCACCACCTCCTTGTTGAGGGTGGGCAGGGTGCCGGGCATCCCCAGGCAGATAGGGCAGCACTGGGAATTGACCTCAGAGCCAAAGGAGTTTTTGCAGCCACAGTAGATCTTGGTTTTGGTGGAGAGTTCCGCATGGATCTCCAACCCGATGACAACTTCGTATTCCACGGTAAACCCTCCTTATTTCGACGCGATGGCGGGGACGGTGAACTGATGGCCCGTCGCCTGTTCGTAGCGGTGCCCGGCGCTGAGCAGCACGTCCTCCCCGAAGTGGGGGCCGATGAGCTGCATGCCGATGGGCAGCCCCTGGCTGTCCCTGCCACAGGGCATGGCCAGGGCGGGCAGCCCGGCGATGTTCACCGGCACGGTGCAGATGTCGGACTTGTACATCTTCACCGGGTCGTCGACGTTTTCGCCCAGCTTGAAGGCCGTCTGGGGGACGGTGGGGGTCAGCAAGAAATCGCAGTCGGCAAAACAGGCGTCGAACTCGGCGCAGAGGGCGCTCTGAAAGGCCTTCCCCTTTTTGTAGTAGGCGTCAAAATAGCCAGAGGAGAGGACGTAGGTGCCCAGCATGATGCGGCGCTTGACCTCGGCGCCAAAGCCCTCGGTGCGGGTGTTGACATACATCTCCTGCAGGTTCTGGTAGTGCTCGCTGCGGTAGCCGTATTTGACCCCGTCAAAGCGCGCCAGATTGGAGGATGCCTCCGCCGAGGAGATGATGTAGTAGGCCGACAGGGCGTGGGGGGAGGAGGGCAGCGAGACCTCTTTCACCTGGGCGCCCAGGGAGCGAAAGACCTCGGCCGCCTGCATGACGGCGGCGGAGACCTCCTCGTCGATGCCCTCGCCGAAGTACTCTTTGGGGATGCCGATGGTCATCCCCTTCACGTCGCGGGCCAGGTAGTCACGGTAGTCCGCCCGGTGGCCCCGGTCGCAGGAGGTGGCGTCCATCTCGTCCGCGCCGGAGATGGCCGAAAAGAGCATGGCGGTGTCCTCGCAGCTGCGGGCCATGGGGCCCACCTGGTCCAAAGAGGAGGCAAAGGCCACCAGCCCGTACCGAGAGACGGCCCCGTATGTAGGCTTGAGGCCCACAATGCCGCAGAAGGAGGCGGGCTGGCGGATGGAGCCGCCGGTGTCGGAGCCCAGAGCCAAAACCGCCTCGCCGGCTGCCACCGAGGCGGCGCTGCCGCCCGAGGAGCCGCCGGGGACCCGGCTCAAATCGTGGGGGTTGTGGGTCTTTTGGAAGTGGGAGTTCTCGCAGGAGGAGCCCATGGCGAACTCGTCCAGATTCACCTTGCCGGTGATGGGGAGGAGGTTTTCCTCCACCTTTTTGACCACGGTGGCGCTGTATGGGGGGACGAAGTTGTAGAGCATCTTCGAGGCGCAGGTGGTGGTGACCCCCTCGGTGCAGAGGTTGTCTTTGATGGCGATGGGGATGCCCGCCAGCGGGGGCAGCTCCTCCCCTGCGGCGAGTTTCTTGTCCACCAGGGCGGCGGTCTTGCGGGCCGACTCCTCGGTGAGGGCCAGGTAGCTTTGCACCTGGGGCTCACAGGCGGCGATCTGCGCAAACACCGCATCGGTGATCTCGGCGGCGGTGATCTCTCTGTCGCGCAGCAGCCGGTGCAGCTGGGCGGCGGTCTTCTGAATCAATTCCATTTCCCTGCTCCTCCTATTCCAGCGTTTTGGGGACGACGACGCAGCCCGCCTCTACCTGGGGGGCGTTTTGCAGCAGCTTGTCCCGCGGGGTGGAGGGGCGGACCTTGTCCTCCCGCAGCTGCATGGCGTCTTCCACCTTGGGTTTGGCGTCAAAATCGGCCTGGTCGGGCAGGGCCTCCACCATCTGGATGATGTCGCTCATCTGCTTTTGATAGGTCTCGATCTCATTGTCCTCGATCTTCAAATAGGACAGCTTGGCAATGTGCCGCACGTCGATTTCCATATCCATTCCTCCATCTGTATAACGGTTTGTGCCGCCCCTGCAGAGCGGCGGTCTCTGGCTAAAATACCCCTACTGGATCAGCTCTAAAAACGCATCTTCCGTGAGGACGGGGACATCCAGGCTCTCGGCCTTTTCCAGCTTGCTGCCGGCGTCCTCCCCTGCCACCAGGTAGCTGGTGGCCTTGGAGACGCTGGAGGCGACCTTGCCCCCGTTTTGCTTGATGAGCTCTTCGATCTCCTTGCGGGTGAAGCGGGTGAGCTTGCCGGTGACCACGAACTTCTTGCCGGTCAGCTTGTCGCCCACCGCCTGCTTGTGGGCGGTGGTGTTGACCCCCCGGGCCACCAGCTTGTCGATCACCCGGCGATTTTCCTCCTGGGCAAAAAAGCGGACCACGTTCTGCGCCATCACCCCGCCGATGCCGTCGACGGCGCTGATCTCTTCCTCGCTAGCGGCCATGATGGCCTCCAGGGTGGGAAAGCGCTCGCAGATCAGTTCTGAGGCGCGCTTGCCCACATTCTTGATCCCCAGCCCGAAGAGCAGCCGGGGCAGGTCGTTTTTCTTGGACGCCTCGATGGCGGAGATGAGGTTTTGGGCCGCCTTCTCCTGAAAGCCCTCCAGCTCCACCACCTGCTCAAAGGTGAGGGCGTAGAGGTCGCCGAAATCCTCTATCAGGTCGGCCTTTTGCAGCGCCTCGATGATGGCGGGGCCCAGGCCGTCGATATCCATGGCGTCGCGGGAGCAAAAGTGCCACAGCCGGCGGAAGTTTTTGGCCGGACAGTGGGGGTTGGGGCAGCGGGTGGCCGCCTCGTCTTCCGCCTGGACGGTCTTGGTGCCGCAGGAGGGGCAGTAGGCGGGGATCTGAAAGACCTGGGAGCCCTCGCAGTGGCGCTTGACGGCCACCACCTCGGGGATGATCTCCCCCGCTTTGCGCACCACGATCACATCGCCGATGCCCACCTGCTTTTCGTTGATGAAGTCCTGGTTGTGCAGCACGGCGCGGCCCACGGTGGTTCCCGCCAGGGTGATGGGGTCAAAGAGAGCGGTGGGGATGAGGGCGCCGGTGCGCCCGACGCTGATCTCCACCTCCCGCAGGATGGTCTCCTTCTCCTCCGGCGGGTACTTGTAGGCAATGGCCCACTTGGGGTATTTGGAGGTGCTGCCCAGCTCCTCCCTCTCGTGCAGGTCGTCCACCTTGACCACCGCGCCGTCGATATCGAAGGAGAGCTTCCCCCGCAGGCCGTCAATTTCGCGGATGCGCTCCACCGCCTCCCCGGCGCTCTGGCAGAGGACAAAGTCGGGCGAGACGGGAAAGCCCTGCTGGGCCATCCAGCGCAGCGTCTCGCTGTGGGCGGTGAAGGCCTTGCCCTCGACCTGTTGTAGGTTGAAGACGAAGATGGAGAGCCCCCGCTCCCCGGTGATGGACGCGTCCTTCTGGCGCAGGGAACCGGCGGCGGCGTTGCGGGGGTTTTTGAAGGGCTTCTCCCCCTCCTCTATCTGGCGCTCCACCAGTTTTTCAAAGCTGGCGCGGGGCATGTACACCTCGCCCCGCACCTCCAGAAAGCCCTGAAAGGGGATGGTTTTGGGGATGTCTTTTATGGTGCGCAGATTGACGGTGATGTCCTCCCCCACCAGGCCGTCGCCCCGGGTGGAGCCCCGCACCAACCGGCCGCCCCGGTACTCCAGCGAGACCGAGAGGCCGTCGATCTTCATCTCCACCACGCAGGGCATGACCCCGCCCTCGGGGGTGATCTTCTGCAAAAACTCCTCCACCTCTTCCACCGAGAAGACGTCCTGCAAACTCTCCATCTTCACCTGGTGGGCGACCTTTTCAAACTGGTTGGAGGAGACGCCCCCCACCCGGTCGGAGGGGGAGTGTTCGCTCTTGTACTGGGGGTGCTCGGCCTCCAGCGCCCGCAGCTCTTGGGTGAGCTGGTCGTAATCATAATCGCTGATTTCGGGGTCGTCCTGGTTGTAGTAGCGGTCGTTGTGGTACTCGATCTGCCTCTCCAACTCCCGCATCCGCTCAAAAACGGCGTCTGGCATAGCTGTTTCTTCCTCCGTTCATACACTCGTCTAGTATAGCATATCTTTTCCCCCTTTTACAGGGGCTGCCCTCAAAATTATGGGGCAAATTTCCACCCCCTATACCCCCTCTGCCCCAGCTTCCAAAAAGCCGGGCGGCCCCGCTCTCAGGGCCGCCCGGCGCAGCTGCCTATTTGGTGTAGTCGTTGATCTTTCCGATGAGGGAGGAGTCGTCCCCAGTCACGTGGGTGAACTGGTCCGGCGTCGCCCCGACGATGATGGTCTCTGCCAGGGTGTAGCCGACGTTGAGTTCGGTCTGGGTCACGTACCCCGGAATGATGGCCGAAAGCATGACCGACACCTTCAGCACCACCCGGTGCCGGGTCTGGTTGATGCCCGCCGAATCGAATTGGCTGTCCACCGAACAGGTGGCGTAGGAGGAGGGCTGCACCCGCAGGGTGATGTCGGGCCCCACGCCCTGCAAAATCTGGGTGCCCAGCAGGGAGCCCACCGGGATTTTGATGGTCTGCAGCCCGATTTGGGACATCTCGCTGTTGATGCGGTCGGTGATCCCCGCCTTGAAGAGGTTGACGTTGACGGTGTTGAGCGAGATGCCGGTGACCTGGGCGTTGGCGTCCCGGGTGACGGTGGAGAAGGTCCCGTACTCCACCCCCTCCTTTCCCAGGTAGTCGAGGATGGCCGCGTCGATCACCTCGGTGGCAAAGCTCTTGATTTGGTAGGTGGCAAAGGACTGCACCATCGGCCGCAGTTGGTGGTCGATCGCCGCCACCGCCCCAAAAAGGACAAGCAGCAACACCCCCACCCGCAACAGCCATTCCCGCCGGTGCCGCTTTCTGCGGTGCCGCATCTGCATCCCCTCCCCCGCTCAAAGTCTCTGCTCCATTCTATGAAGGGGCGGGAAAAAGGTGAAAATCAGCTTCAAAAGGCGGTGTTTTCCCCCTGGGGATACAAAAAAGCGCCCTCTGCCTGTACCGGCAGAGGGCGCTGAAAAACCAATTTTGCTAGATGGAGATGGCGTGACCGATGTTGAGCAGCCGCTCGTCGATGGTCTTTTGCATGGCCAGGGCCTCGTTGATCTCAAAGTCGACCAACTCGCCCTTCTGAATGGCCACCACCCGGTTGCCGATGTTCTGGGAGAGCAGCTCCACGGCGCGGTAGCCCATCTTGGTGGCCATCACCCGGTCGCGCAGGGTCGGGCTGCCGCCGCGCTGCACGTGGCCGAGCACGGTGGTGCGCGAGTCGATGCCCAGGGTGTTCTGAATCAGCCCGGCAATGTCACCGGCGCTGCCCACCCCCTCAGCCACCACCACGATGAAGTGGCGCTTGCCCACGCTCTGGGAGTAGCGGATGCGGTCGAGCAGGTCCTTTTGGGGGTCAAAGGGCTTTTCGGGGACCAGGATGACGCAGGCCCCACAGGCGATGCCGGTGTTCAGGGCGATGTGCCCGGCCCGGCGGCCCATCACCTCGACCACGCTGCAGCGCTCGTGGGAGTGGGCGGTGTCCCGCAGTTTGTCGACCATCTCCATGGCGGTGTTCATGGCGGTATCATAGCCGATGGTGTACTCGCTGCAGGCGATGTCGTTGTCGATGGTGCCGGGGACGCCGACGCAGGGGACCCCGACGTTGGAGAGGTCCTGCGCGCCGCGGAAAGAGCCGTCGCCGCCAATGACCACCAGGCCGTCGATGCCGTGCTTCTCGCACATCTCTTTGCCCTTCATGACGCCGGACATCTCTTTGAACTCCAGGCAGCGGGCAGTGTAGAGAATGGTGCCGCCCCGCTGAATGATCTCGGACACCGAGCGGATGCTCATGTCCATGATCTCCTCGTTGAGAAGACCGGAATAGCCGCGCATGATCCCCTTGACCTTGATGCCCATGGAGATGGCGGTGCGGACGACTGCGCGAATGGCGGCGTTCATGCCCGGGGCATCCCCGCCGCTGGTCAAGACGCCAATCGTCTTGATCTCTTTATCGGTGTGCATGGTGCGAACCTCCTATATGTCAACTACCTTTTTCACATACGAATTTATTGTACACGGCAGCCCAATCGATTGCAAGGACAAAAATGGGAAATCAGGAAATGATAACGTTTTTATCTCCGAAAATATTCTTTAAAGTCCGCATCAGATCCTCTGTCGGCCCCACCCGCAGGCTCTTGCTCTTGAGCTTTTTGCGGGTGTCGGCAAAGCAGATGTAGACCGGATAGTCGCCGGGGTACCCCCCCACCAGCGAGGGGATCTTGGCCATCAGCGCCTCGTTGCGGTTGGGCAGAAGGATGTAGAGGGCCTGGCCGTCGGCCCGCTCAGGCGGCGGGGCGGCCGGCGTCTGCGGCGCGGGCGGGGTGGGGGGGCGCCCCTTCCCTCCCCTTCCCCCTCTGGGGGGCGGCGGAGATTCGACCTCGGCGGGGGACTGCACGTACTCACAGATGAGCTTGGGCGCCTCCTCCTCGCGGATGGAGAGATGCCCGCCGATGACGACGATGGCGTTTTCCCGCAGCAGGGGCCTGTACTGCTGGAGGGTGGAGGGAAAGACCAACATCTCCATGGTGCCGGTGCGGTCCTCCACATCGGCGAACATCATGGTGCTCTGGCTCTTGGTGATTTTGGTGCGGGCGGCGGTGACCACCACCAAGAAGCGGACGCTGAGGCCGTCCTTACTGTCGTCCAGTTGGAGCATGGAGGCAATTTGTGGGAACTTGCCCCGCTCGATGACCTCCCGGTACTCGTCCAGGGGGTGGGCGGACATGTAGCAGCCAATGATCTCCTTTTCCATCTGCAGCTTTTCCCGCAGGGGGTAGTCCTCCACCGCGGGGAGGGTGAAGGGCTCCTCCTCCCCCTCCTCCCCGCCTCCGAAGAGGTTGAGCTGGCCCTCCACGTTGCGCCGGTCCCGCTCTTCGATGTAGTCGAAGAGGCCGTCGATGGCCTCCACCTGGGCGCGGCGGTTGGGGTTGAGCTTGTCCAGACAGCCGCAGCGCACCATGTTTTCAATGGCCTTCTTGTTCAGCTGCCGGGTCAAGATCTTCTTCATCCGGTCGACGAAATTGTAGAGGGAGGTAAAGGGCCCGCCCTTCTCCCGCTCCGCCACGATCTCGGCGATGACCCCCTCCCCCAGCCCCTTGATGCCCAGGAGGCTGTACTGGATGGCGTCCCCCGACACGGTGAAGCGCTGGTAGCTCTCGTTGATGTAGGGCGGCAGCACCGGGATCTTCATCTGGTCGCACTCGGCAATGTACTCGGCCACCTTGTCGGTGTTGCCCAGCACGCTGGTGAGGAGGGCGGCCATGAATTCCTTGGGGTAGTGGCATTTTAAGTAGGCCGTCTGGTAGGCCACATAGGCGTAGGCCGCCGCATGGGATTTGTTGAAGGCATAGGAGGCGAAGGAGGACATCTCATCGAAGATGTCGTTGGCCGTCTTCTCGTCGATGCCGTTTTTGATGCAGCCCACGCACTGGCTGTCGGAGTCCTCGTCGCCGTAGAGGAAGCGCTGGCGCTCCCTCTGCATCACGTCGGCCTTCTTCTTGCTCATGGCCCGGCGGACCATGTCGGCCTGGCCGTAGGTGAATCCCGCCAGCTTGCGGCAGATCTGCATCACCTGTTCCTGGTAGACGATGCAGCCGTAAGTCACATCGAGGATCTCTTCCAGCCAGGGGTGCTTGTAGGTGATGAAGGCGGCGTTTTTGCTGGCCTTCAAGTAGCGGGGGATCGAGTCCATCGGCCCCGGGCGGTAGAGGGAGATGACGGCGATCAAGTCCTCGATGCGGGTGGGGCCCAGGTCGGTGAGCACCCGCTTCATCCCCTCCGATTCAAACTGGAACACCCCCCGGGCATCGCCCGAAGCCAGCATCTCAAAGGTGGCCCGGTCCTGCTTGTCGATGGCCCCGATGTCAAAATCGGGCTCCCGGCGGCGAACCATCCGCTCGGCGTCGCTGATGACCGTCAGGGTGCGCAGGCCGAGAAAGTCCATCTTCAGGAGGCCCAGTTCCTCCAGGGTGGTCATGGTGAACTGGGTGACGATCTGCCCGTCGGTGCTCTGCAACGGCACGTACTCGTAGACCGGCAGCCGGCTGATGACCACCCCGGCGGCGTGGGTGGAGGCGTGGCGGGGCATCCCCTCCAGCTTCATGGCCATCTCCAGCACCTCGTGGGCGGTCTGGTCGCTGTCGTAGAGCTGCTTGAGGTCGGAGGAGATCTTCAGCGCCTCGGCGATGGTGATGTGCAGCTGCATGGGGATGAGCTTGGCGATCTGGTCGCAGGTGGAGTAGGCAATGCCCAGGGCCCGCCCCACGTCCCGCACGGCGGCTCGGGCCGCCATGGTGCCGAAGGTGATGATTTGGGCCACGTGGTCGGCGCCGTACTTCTCAATGACATAGTCGATGACCAACTGCCGCTTTTCATAGCAGAAGTCGATGTCGAAATCGGGCATCGAGACCCGCTCCGGGTTTAAAAACCGCTCGAAAATCAGGTTGTACTCGATGGGGTCGATCCCGGTGATGCCGATGCAGTAGGCCGCCAGGCTGCCCGCGCCCGAGCCGCGCCCCGGCCCCACCGGGATGTCGTGGCTCTTGGCGTAGTTGACAAAGTCCTGCACGATGAGAAAGTAGTCCACATACCCCATCTGGGTGATGACCCCCAGCTCGTAGGAGAGCCGGTCCTGGATCTCCTGCGGGCAGTCCTTCCCGTAGTGGTTCCAGAGTCCCTGCCAGCAGAGGTCCTCGAAATAGGACTGGTTGTCGCCGGTGGGCGAGGTGAAGTAGGGCAGCTTGGTGACCCCGAACTCGAAGTCCAGCTGGCACATGTCGGCTATTTTGCGGGTGTTGGCAATGGCCTCGGGCAGGTGGCCGAAAAGGGCCTCCATCTCCTCCCAGCCCTTGACGTAGAACTCCTCGGTGGAGAACTCGATGCCGGTGTCCTCGTCCACCGTCTTCCCCAGCTGGATGCAGGTGAGCAGGTGCTGCATCTTACTGTCCTCCCGGCTCAGGTAGTGACAGTCGTTGGTGCAGACCAATCCCACATCCAGCTTTTTGGCCAGGGCCACCAGTTTGGGGTTGACCTCCGCCTGCAGATCCAGGCCGTGGTTTTGCAGCTCGATATAGTAGCGGTCCTTGCCGAAGAGGTCGCGGTAGAAACGGGCGGTCTCCTCCGCCCCCTTGTCGTCCCCCTGCAAGAGCAGGCTGGGCACCTCGCCAGCAATGCAGGCCGAGAGGGCGATGAGCCCCTCGCTGTGCTCCTGCAGCAGCTGGTGGTCGATACGGGGCTTTTTGTAGAAGCCGTCGATAAAGGCCTGGCTGACCATGTAGATGAGATTTTGGTAGCCGGTGTAGTTTTCGCAGAGGAGGACCAGGTGGTGGTTTTGCGAGTCGAGCCCGTGCACCTTGTCGGTGCGGGCGCGGCTGGCCACATAGACCTCGCAGCCGATGATGGGCTTGACCCCTTTGGCTTTGGCGGCCTTGTAGAAGTCGATGACCCCGTACATCACCCCGTGGTCGGTGATGGCCACCGCGTCCTGCCCCAGGGAGAGGACCTTGTCCATCAACTGGTTGATGCGGCAGGCCCCGTCGAGCAGGCTGTACTCGGTGTGCAGGTGCAGGTGGACAAAGCCGTTGTCATTGGCCATTGCTTCCTTCCTCCTCTCGCAGTTTTTTTGCCAGTTGCCGGATCTTAGCCAGCCGCCGGTTGAGGCTGGAACGGCTGATCCCCGGCGGGCAGACCTCCATCAGCTGGTTGAGGGATGCCTCGGGGTTTTCCAGCCGCAGCCGGGCGGCCAACAGCAGCTCCTCCCCCAAAAAGTCCTCTCCCCTCTTTTTCAGTATGTACTCGATGTCCGCCGTCTGCCCGGCCGCGGCGGTGGCGGTCTTGTCGATGTTGGCGGTCTCACAGTTGGTGAGGCGGTTGACCTGGTTGCGGATGTCCTTGTAAATTTTGACGTTCATCACTTCCAGCGACTTCATCGGCGCGCCGACGGCCACCAGCACCTCCTCGATCTCCTTGCTGTCCTTGAAGTAGAGGAGGTTGACGTTCCCCCGGCGGGAGACCTTGGGCTGCCAGCCGATGCGGCGGAACTCCTCGGCCAGGTCCTCCGTCAGCCCCCGGCGGGAGGAGGTCAGTTCCAGGTGATACTCCTTTTGGGGGTTGGTGACCCGCCCCATACTCAAAAAGGCGCCCGCCAAAAAGTGACGGCGGCACTCGGTGCAGACAAAGCACTGGCGCTGGATGCGCAGACTCACCTCCTGCCCGGCATGGCCGTAAAAGAGGAGGATCTGCTGGATGTCGTCGGGGTCTACGATGCGAAAGGAGTAGAGGCTGTGCCCGGCGGCATTCTGCCGCTCGATGCTGTAGGTGCGCATCATCTCGCCGAAGATGCGGCGGGTCAGCTCCTTGGCAAACTGCACCACCGCCTTTTTTTCCGACACCAGCTCGATGGAGGCAGCGGAAAAAGACCTGCCGCCGAGCAGCAGGCCATACAGCATGGCCGCCGCACAGCAGCGGGTCTCCGGCACATTTTTCATGATCTCCGTCTTGACCGATGTGGAAAATGACATGGCCTACCTGTCCTTTAAGATGTCCCGATGGGTGACCTTGGCCTTGAGCCCCTGGTCGGCAAAATGGCGGTTGAGGGTCTCTGCAATGGCCACCGAGCGGTGCTTGCCGCCGGTGCAGCCGACGCCGATGACCAGTTGGCTCTTGCCCTCGTTCTTGTAGTAGGGGACCGAGAAATCCAGCAGGTCAAAGAGCTTTTGCACGTAGAGCCCCGTCTCCTTCTGCCCAAACACATAGTCGTAGACCGGCTGGTCCAGCCCAGTCTGGTGCTTGAGTTCGGGGATGTAAAAGGGGTTGGGCAGGAAGCGCACGTCAAAGACCAAGTCCGCCTCCACCGGAATGCCGTATTTAAAGCCAAAGGAGAGGGTGTCGATTTGGAAGAAGGAGGAGGCGCTGTCGGCAAAGATGTCGATGATGCGCTGCTTGAGCTGGGTGATGGAGAGGAGGGTGGTGTCGATGACGTAGTTGGCCTGCTCCTTTACCGGCTTGAGGATCAGCCGGTCGGCGGCCACCGCCTTTTCCAGCGAACCGGCCACATCCAACAGGGGGTGGCGGCGGCGGGTCTCCTTGTAGCGGCGCACCAGCACCTCGTCGGCGCAGTCCAAAAAGAGGATCTTCACGTCGACCCCGGTGGCCTTGATGCTCTCCACCTCTTCCAGTAGCTTGTAGAAAAAGTCGCCCGAGCGGGCGTCGGCCACCACCGCCACCTTGCGCAGCTTGCCGTCGGTCTGTGCGCAGACCTCAAAGAAGCGGCCGATCAGGGCCGGCGGTATGTTGTCGATGCAGTAGTAGCCCATGTCCTCGATGACCCGCACCGCCTGGCTTTTCCCCGCTCCCGAAAGGCCGGTGATCACCAAAAGCTCCATCTTCGCGTCCATTTTTACATCCCCCTCGCCAACTGCCCGAACGGGCAGTTTGTCTTGTTTGGTCGGTGGGAGGCAGCCCTCACTGCTCCCCTAAAAAGCGCACCTCCGGTTCCAGGGAGAAACCGGTCTTTTCGCGCACGATCCGCTGCACCTGGGCAATCAGCCCCAGCACGTCGGCGCAGGTGGCGCCGTCGGCGTTGACCACAAAGCCGCAGTGCTTCTCGCTCACCTGGGCCCCGCCCACCGAAAAGCCCCGCAGCCCGCACTCGTCGATGAGCTTGGACGCATAGCTGCCCTGGGGGCGTTTGAAGGTGCTGCCAGCGCTGGGCTGCTCCATGGGCTGTTTGGTGTAGCGGCGGCCCAGCAGGTCGTCCATCTTCTCCTTGATGGCCCCCTTCTCCCCCGCCCGCAAGCCGAGGGAGACCCGGGTGATGAGGCAGTCCCGGTCGGAAAAGTAGCTGTGGCGGTAGGAAAAGCCGCACTCCTCCCGGGAGAAGGTCTTCTCCCCCCCCCCTCCCAGAAGGTCACGGAGGAGAGGACGTCCTTCATCTCGCCGTCGTAGGCGCCGGCGTTCATGTAGGCCGCCCCGCCCACGCTGCCGGGGATCCCCCAGGCAAATTCCAGCCCGGAGAGACCGTGTTGGTAGGCGCTGTAACAAAGCCTCGCCAAAGAGACCCCGGCGTCCACCTCCACCGCCTCGCCGTCAAAGGAGAGGCGGCCGTATTTGTTGGCGCTCTTGAGCACCACGCCGCGGTAGCCCCCGTCCCCCACCAGCAAGTTGGAGCCCCGCCCCAGCGGGAACCAGGGAAGCCCTTCCCGCTCCAGCAGGGTGTAGAGCTCCCCTGCCGCCTGGGCGGTGTGGGGGATGACCATCCAGTCGGCTGTCCCCCCAATGCGAAAGGTGGTGTGGCGGGAAAGGGGTTCGTCGCGCAAGATGTCGCAGTCCTTGGTCTTTGCCTCTTGAATAAAGCGGTCGTAGTTCAAAGCGTTCCTCCTGCCAGTGCAGTATTTCCGGTCACAGAGAGACCGGGACGCGCCGGTTGGCCAGGGCCTTTTCAAAGCGGCCCAGGTCGGCGTTGACGATCAGTTCTTCGGGAAAATCGGCGGCCGCGAGGATGTCGGTGGCCTTTTCAAATTCCCCCACCCGGAAGGGGGAGTGGGCGTCGGTGTTGACGATGACCTCCACCCGGTGCTCTTTGCAGAGCTTGGCGATGGTGAACATATTTTCGGCCGCCCCCTCGCGGAAGGTCACCGACGAGGCGTTGAATTCGATGTACTTGCCGCTGTCCTTGAAGAGGGGCACCACCCGCTCGTAGTCAAAGCGGTAGCAGTTGGCCCCGGGGTGGCCGAAGACGTCCACATAGGGGTTTTTCAGCAAGTTGAGCACCGCCTCGGTGTTCTCCTCCACGCTGCCGGGGGCGATGACCTCGGGGTGCATCGAGCAGACCACCCACTCCATCTTCTGCAAAAAGTGTTCGTCCAGGTCCACCTTGCCGGTGCAGTCCATCAAGTTCAGCTCGCACCCCCGCAGCACCCGCACCCCTTCGATGACCGGGGGGAGCTGGCGGAGGTTGCCAAAGTGCCAGAGGTCGGGCGAGTCGGGCATGGAGGGGGCGTGGTCGGTCATCCCCAAGATGGGAAGCCCCTTTTCGGCGGCGCCCCGGGCCATCTCGATGACGGTGCCGTAGGCGTGGGTGGAGGCGATGGTGTGGGTGTGGGTGTCTGCAATCAATCTCATGCTGTTTTTATCTCCTTTGGCGTTACACTATTCACTCTATGTGGCCGGGCGGCCGTTCATCCCCTAAAAGAGGTCGACGTCCTGCTCCTCGGCCTTTTTTACGTCCTCGATCATTCCCAGGTTGGTCAGCAGCTGGCGGGCGGCGTTGTAGCCCATCCTCTTCTGACGGTTGTTCATGGCCGCCACCTCGATGATGATGGCCAGGTTCCGCCCGGGCTTCACCGGGATGGTGAGGGAGGGGATCTTGATCCCCAAAATTTCGGTGTGGGTGTTTTCCAGGCCGATGCGGTCGTAGTTCTTGTCGGCCTCCCAGGGCTCCAGGTGGATGATCATATCCACCTTCTCGCTCATCTTGACCGAGCCGATGCCGAAGATGCGGCGGACGTTGACGATGCCGATGCCCCGCAGTTCGACAAAGTGGCGGATGTTGTCGGGCGAAGTGCCCACCAGGGTGGTGGTGGAGGTCTTGCGCAGCTCCACCGCGTCGTCGGCGATGAGCCGGTGGCCCCGCTTGACCAGCTCGATGGCGGTCTCGCTCTTGCCGACGCCGCTCTCCCCCAACAGCAAGATGCCCTCGCCGTAGACCTCGACAAGCACGCCGTGACGGGTGATGCGGGGGGCCAGTTCGATGTTGAGCAGGGAGTTGAGCCCTGACATGAAGGCGGAGGTCGGCTCGCTGGTGCGCAGCAGGGGGACGCCGTTTTCCTCGGCGTAGCGGATGGCGGACTCGAAAATTTCCAGCCCGCGGGTGAAGATGACGGTGACCGGCTGGGTCTTGAAGAAGCGGCAGAGACTTGCGTCCCGCGCCTCGTCGTCGAGGTCCAGCAGGTAGGAGTACTCCAAATTGCCGATGAGCTGGATGCGGGAGCAATCAAAAAAATCGTGATGGCCCGCCAGGTAGAGGCCGGGGCGGTTCAGGTCGCCCACGGTGATGGCGATCTCGGCGGGGTCCTTGGGCATCACGATGGGTTCCAGGCCGAATTTGTGCACGATGGTGGCAAGACTTACGCTGAATTTTCCTTCCATATTTGCAGTCCCCCTTAATGTATCTTAAGTATATATGAAAAATGGCCGCCTTTCAACTGACATTTAGCCGGAAGCGTTTCTTTTAAAAAACGATTATGGTATACTGGGTGCAGACAAGACCGGCGGGCCCCTCCCCCTGCAGACGGGGGCCTGCCAAACCAATACAGAGGAGTTCTTTGGATTATGAAAGTAGCGCTTTTCGTCGAGACCTATCTGCCGTACATCAACGGTGTGGTCACCCACGTCCACTCGCTGAAAACCGGTCTGGAGATGCTGGGCCACCAGGTGTTGGTGGTGACCGCCGACCCGGAGGTGAAGCGCCACACCTTGAAAGACGGGGTCCTCTACTGCCCCTGTAAAAAACTCAAGCGGATCTACGGCTACGGCCTGGCCGCCCCTGTGAGTCGGGTGCGGGAAAAGCTCATCGACAACTTCGCCCCCGACATCGTCCACGTCCACCAGGAGTTCGGCATCGGCCTCTTCGGTTACCAGTACGCCAAGCGGCGCAAGGTCCCAATGGTCTACACCATGCACACCATGTACGACGACTACCTCTACTACGTGGTGCCCAAACACCTGATCCCCGCCGCCAAGCAGGTGGCCGGCCGCTACTCGCGGATGTTTGTCAAGGCCGCCGCCCAGGTGACCGGCCCCTCGAAAAAGGTCGAGAGCTATCTGCGCAGCCACGGCATCAAAAAGCCGGTCAACGTGGTGCCCAACCCGGTGGAGCTGGACACCTTCAACCTGGAACACGCCGACATGGAGAAGGTCGCCGCCCTGCGGGAGCAGTTTGGCTATGCGGCCGACGACTTTGTCACCGTCTTCGTCGGCCGGGTCGGGAAGGAGAAAAACATCGACCAGCTGCTGGATTTCTGGGCCGCCTCCCAGTTGGCAAAGGAGCCCCGCATCAAGCTGATGGTCATCGGCGACGGGCCGGAGCGGGAGGAGCTGATCGGCAGGGCCGCGTCGCTGGGCCTCTCGCCCCAGGTGCAGTTCATCGGCAAGGTGATGCACGACCAGCTGCTGGAATACCTGGTGGCCTGCGACGCCTACGTCACCGCCTCCCTCTCGGACACCAACTCCATCTCCATGCTGGAGGGGATGGCGGTGGGCCTGCCGGTCTTTCACATCCACGACCCCCTGAACAAGGGCCAGGTGGTGGAAGGGGTCAACGGCTTCATCTACAACAGCGCCGACGAGCTGGCGGAAAAACTGCTGGCCTATCGGGATTTGGAGGACAAACAGCCCCTCAAGGAGTCGGTGGTGGAGTCGGTGCAGCACTCCGGCGCCAAAACCCTGGGCGAAAACCTCGAAAAAATCTATGTCAAGGCCCTGCGCTCTTGACTAACGCAAATTTTGTGATATACTATCGCATCGGGCGGAAGGGATACAGCTGTCCTCGAAATGTGGACATCTCCCCCTCCCCGCCCCTGTGTACGATACAGAAATGACTGCGGCCCGACCTGGGTCGCCGCCTGCACTTCAAATGGCGCGCCAGATCCCCCGCCCAAACGGGGGCGCGCCATTTTTTGTGGCGCAGAGAAGAAAACGGAGGGTACCACGGTGAAAAAACAACACTACGACATTGCCATTATCGGCGGCGGCATCGGCGGCATCATGGCCGCTTACCGGATCGCGGAGAACGCCCCGGAGAAATCGGTGGTGCTGGTGGAAAAGGGCCATGCCATCGTCAAGCGGGTCTGCCCCATCGTCGCCAAAAAGGTGCAAAAGTGCATCAAGTGCGAGTCCTGCGCCATCATGGAGGGGATGGCTGGCGCCGGCGCCTTTTCCGACGGCAAGTATGTCATCTCCACCGAGTACGGCGGCTGGCTGACCGACTTTTTGGCCCCCAGCACGGTCATCGACTACATCGAGCAGGCCGACAAGATCCTGGTCTCCTTCGGCGCCACTACCGAGCGGTTCATGCCCAACAACGACCTGAAAAAGCTCTGCCTGCAAAACGACCTGCACATGGCCCAGGCCCAGCTCAAACACCTGGGGACCGACGCCAACTTCGACACCATGCGCAAGCTCATCGAGGAGATCAGCTCCAGGGTGGAGATCGTCACCGACACCAACGTGATCGACGTCAACCGCGAGAGCCACGAGATCTTCACCGAGGACCGCAGCGGCACCGCCTCCTTCAAGGCGGACGAGATCATCTTCGCCGTGGGCCGGGCCGGCAGCCGCTTCTTCTCCGAGTGGTGCGCCCAAAACCAGATCCCACTGGAAAACAACCAGGTGGACGTGGGGGTGCGCGTCGAGCTGCCCTCGATGATTTGGGACGACTTCTCCAAAAAGATCTACGAGCCCAAAATCTGGTACCGCTCCAAAAAATACGGCGACGTGACGAGGATGTTCTGCTTTAACGAGCGGGGCCAGGTGGTGACCGAGAACACCGACGGGGTGCTCACCGTCAACGGCCACGCCTACCGGGACGAGGCCAAGAAGAGCCAGAACTCCAACTTTGCCCTCCTCTCCACCATCCGCTTCACCCAGCCCTTCAACCAGCCCATCGAGTACGCCCGCCACGTGGCCCGGCTGGCCAACCTCATCAGCGGCGGCAGCGTGCTGGTGCAGCGCCTGGGCGATTTGGAGAACGGCCGCCGCACCGACGAGGCCCGGCTGCGCCAGTCCACCACCCGCCCCACCCTGGACGCGGTGGCCGGCGATCTCTCCCTGTGCATGCCTAAGCGCCAGCTCGACAGCATCCTGGAGACCCTGCACGCTCTGGACGCCATTGCCCCCGGCACCGCCAACCACGATACCCTGCTCTACGGCATTGAATGCAAATACTACTCCGCCCGCCCGGCGGCCGACGACTTTGCCATCAGCGGCTGCAAGGGCATCTACGCCCTGGGCGACGGGGCCGGTTTCACCCGTTCCCTCTCCCAGGCGGCGGCCAACGGCCTCTACGTGGCCGACAAACTGACCAAGAAATAGCCTTCTTCCCGGCGTTTCAAAAGCGGCCAGACCGAGCGATTCGGCCTGGCCGCTTTTTGCGTGCGGGACACGGCGATGGGCACTCTGTCCCTCAAAAACTGTGCAAACGTTTGCCAGCAATTTCTCAGAATCTGGCAATGGTCACAAAATTTCCTGAAAAGAGTCTCCGTTTTTCTGTTGCAGAGAAACGCAAAACACCCTGTCTTCCAGCAGGTCAATGGGATTGCAAAGCCGATCTGCGCACAATTTTTGATAGCTTTCAATGGCTTCTGTCAGCTCTTTTTCAGTCACTTGTGGAGAGGTGCGCACAGATACCGTGACCACGCCCTCTCCCCTCCCCTCTCCGGGCTGAATGTAGGGGGCGGCGCTGGCAATCAGCCCCCACTCGCTCTTGTAGCCGTCCAGCCGCCGGTTGAGGAGGAGGTACCCCAGGTATTCCTGGGCCCCCAGCGGGTAGGAGCGCTCCTCCTCCGCGCGGAGGGCCCGCACCGCGCCCGCGCCCAGCGGCCCTGCTTCAACGATCGGCAGAGTGACCCTCTCGTCGGCCAGGTCGCGGATCTCGGCAAAGCCGAACTGGCCGTTTTCCTCCCGGGTGAGACCCATCCACTCCTCGCTGTATTCGCCGGTGTAGGCGTAAATTTTGGCGCTCGGCCGGATGCGCAGCTGCTCGATGAAGAACTGCCGCAGCAGGGGCAGGTTGCCCCGGTAGACCAGTTCGTCGGAGACAAAGACCTGGTCGGCGCTGTCCAAAAAAACCTCCCGCTGGGAGAGCTGGCGCTGCAGGTCGCCCAGGTCCTCCCCCCGCAGGGTGAGGTATTGGTTCTCCTCCGGCTGCAGGATGCAGAGGACCGCCGTGTAGCCGCGCTCATCCCCCTGCAGCGCCAGGGTGCGAACGATCTTGCGGCGGCTGATCTGCTGTCCGCCGGCACAGCCGGTGAGCAGCAACAGACAGCAGAGCAAAGCTGTCGCCATACTAGTGAACCGCTTCACCGCGAGCACCTCCTCTCCTCTTCTCCCCTCCGTTTGCCGCCCGCTTATAAAGCACGTAGAGCAGGGGCAACAGCGCCAAGGTCAGGGGAGCAAAGCAGCCCTTGACCACGGCCGTGAGCCACTCATATAGCCGGTTGCTGGCCCCCACCGCCACCGAGAGGGCGGCCACCAGGGCCAGCGCTGTCCAGGCCCCACTGTTGTAGCGGCGGTCGGGCAGCACCCCTTGCAGGGCGGTGCAGAGGGCCAGCAGCAGGGCGGTCACCCGCGCAAAGGAGATGAGCACCCAGATGACCAGGTAAAAGGAGTCCAGCCGCTGGACCACCGACAGGTCGGAGGAGACGGCCAGGGCGTAAAAGGGGTACTGCTGCGTCTGGGCGTAGTTCCCCAGGGCCAGATTCACCAGTAGGGATAGGCCCACCGACCCGCCGGTGGCCAGCCAGAAGTAGCCCTGAAAGACCGAGGGGGTGCGCTGCGCCAGGTGCTTGACCAGGGTGAAGAGGAGCAGCAGCTCCACATTCGACTGCAAGACGGCGACAAAGGTCCCCCAGAGTCCGTTCCACCGCACCTGCGAATAGGCCCGCAGGGCCGACGGCTCCACGTTCCCCACCGTGCCGAAAAAGATGAGGGCGACGGAGAGGGCGGCGCAGACAAAAATTACCGAAGCGGTGCGGGCAAAGCTCTCGATCCCCACCACCACGCCGAAGATGAGCACCCCCAGGAAGGGGAGCAAAAAGACCAGATAGCTGCTTTGGGGGAAAATCTCCCGGTTGAGAAAGCGGACAAAACCGCAGATGGAGTGGGCGGCGGCCAGCCCCAGAAAGGCCGCCAACAGCCCGTTGTAGAGCCGTCCCAAAGGCCGGTTGTACAGGAGCATGAAGTCGCAAAGATTCTTGCCGGTGCCGTCCTCCAGCGCGAAAAAGAGGGCGCCGATCCCCCAGACGGCCAGGTTGCCCAGGACCAATCCGGCAATGCTGGAGCCAAACTCCACCTGTCCGGCGGTGGCGCGGGGGTAGTAGGTCAGGTAGCTGAAGAGGTTGGAGAGGACCAGCAGCAGGGCAAACTGCTTGCGGCCGATATACTGTATCCCCTTATGCATCGCCGTGCCCCCCATCGCTCTGCACCGAGGAGCCGGGCAGGTCCTGCACGATGCCGCTGCGGCTCCTCTGCAGGGTGGGCCAGCTGGCCCGCACAAAGACGTCGCGAAACGCCGCCTTTCCAAAGGGGGAGATGGGGCTGGTGTAGGGGATGCCGAAGGTGTTGATGGAGCAGAGGTTGAGCAGCAGCGCCAACAGCCCCAGTGAGATGCCGTAGAGCCCCCAAAAGCCCCCCAGCAGGATAAAGGCGAACTTGAGGATGGTCACCGGCTCGTAGAGGTTCGGCACCACAAAGGAGCTGACGGCCGTCAGGGCCACGATCAACACCATGGGGGTGCCGATGAGACCGGCCGAGACCGCCGCATCGCCGATGACCAGGGCCCCGACAATGCTGACGGCGTGCCCCACCGATTTGGGCAGCCGCAGCCCCGCCTCTCTCATGATTTCAAAGATGATGTGGATGATGAGGGCCTCCACCATCAGCGGGAAAGGCGTTCCCTGCTGCGCTTCGATGATTTTGACCAGCAGCTCCTTGTGCAGCAGCTCCGGGTGGTGGGTCACCACCGCCACATAGCCGCCGGGGAGAAGGAAGCTAATTGTAAAGGCCAAGAACTTTAAGCAGCGGATAAAGGTCACGTAATAGGGGCGCTGGGCGTAGTCGTCCAGCGACTGAAAGTTTTCGCTGAAGAGATAGGGCGCCACCAGCACAAAGGGGGTGCCGTCGATGAGGATCCCCACCCGGCCCTCCATGATTTTGCCACAGAGGGTGTCCGGGCGCTCGGTATACCCCACCCCGGAGAAGAGGGAGGCGTTCTTCTTGTCCAAAAATGGGGTCACATAGCCGCTGTCCAGGATGGCCTCCAAACGGATGGTGCCCAGCCGCTCCTTGATTTCCGCCAACACCTTGGCGCTGACCTTATCGGTCATGTAGACCAAAAAGACATCGGTCTTGCTCTCGCTGCCCAGGTTCATGTATTCAAACTTCAGGTGGGGGCTCTTCATCCGCCGGCGGATCATGGTCAGGTTGATGCGGGCGGCCTCCACAAACCCCTCCCTGCTCCCCCGCATATTCTGCTCGTTCCCCGGTTCGGAGATGGAGCGAAAGTTGAACCCCTGCACCCCCAGGGCCAGCCCTTTTTCGCAGCCGTCGATGAGCAGCACCGCAAAGCCGGACATGGCAAATTGCAAAACCTCTTCCCGGGTGAGGACCACCTTCTGGTCGGCGGCCAGAAAATCGGTCCGCCCCAGGGTCAAAAAGAGCTCTTCCGGCTCTTGGATGCAGGCGTCCCGGTACTCGCGCAGGGGCTCGATGATCAGTTCCGCCAGGGTGCCGATGCCGATCATCCCCTCGCAGAAGACCAGTTCGCACCGGTGCCCCGCCAGATGGATGGATTTATTTAAAAAGTCGGAGCTGTTTTGCACCAGCGCCCGCAGGGCGACGATGTTCTCCGTCAAATCGGCGCACAGTCTCATTTCCATCACCTCTCTCTGGCCTATTCTGGCCTTTTTTCCACCGCTTCATACATAATAGAGGCGGCTGACACCATACTAGCGACAGGTGATGTTATGTTAGTTTTGATTGTGCGCACGACGATACTTTACGCCATCGTCGTCATAGCCCTGCGACTGATGGGAAAGCGGCAGATCAGTGAGATGCAGCCCTCTGAATTGGTGACCACCATCCTCATCTCCAATATTGTCTCCCTCCCCATCGAGAACACCGATATCCCCATTTTGGCCGGCATCCTGCCCATCTTCCTGATCATCTGCTACGAGGTGTTCCTCTCCTTTTTCTCCCTCAAGAGCAACCGCTTCCGCAAGATGGTCACCGGTACCCCCATCGTGGTGGTGCGGGAGGGGAAGATCGTGCAAAACGAGCTGGAAAAGCTGCGGATGACCGTGGAAGACCTGCTGGAGGAGCTGCGCCTCAAGGACATCTTCTCCCTGGAAGACGTCTACTACGCCATCGTCGAGACCAACGGCAAACTCAGCGTACTCCAGCGCTTCTCCGCCGCCACCGTGCAGAATAAGGACATGCAGATCGCCGGCACCGACCCCACCCCGCAGCTGGTGGTCATCAGCGACGGCAAACTGATGGAACAGGCCCTGCGCGACTGCGGGATCGACCGCCAGTTCGTAGAGGACAAACTGGCGGCCAGCCACTGCCGCATCCCCGACGTCCTCCTCATGACCTGCGACAGCTATCGCAACATTCGCATCGTAAAAAAGGAGGGGAATTGATCCCCCCTTTTCACCCACTCATGCCCGAAAAGGCATTTTACTTTACAGTATATAAGGAGGCGGTTTCGTGAAGCGCGTCATCCTCGCACTGAGCATCTTCGCCCTCTCGGTGGCCCTGGCCGTGACCTCGACCCAAATTCTCACCAACTGCTACAACGACATCAACGGCAGGCTCAACGAGGTCATCTTGCTGGCCACCGACGGCAGCAAACAGCTGCCCGAAGAGAACGAAAAGCTGATGCAGTCCTGGGAGGACAGCAAACAGCTCATCAACCTGTTTACCAACCGCAAAAATGTGGAGGACATCGGGGTGTCCATCTACAAGATGCAGGGCTATTTGGAAAAGGGAGAACTCTCCCTCTACCTGGGTGAGTGCTACGGCGTTCGCTCCAACTTGGAGCACATCCTCAAGGGGGACAACATCACCTGGGAGATTTTGACCTAGTCACCTGCTTTCACAGCGCGCAAAAAGCGACAATGGGGCGCTCGAGAATTCGTTCTCGGGCGCCCCATTGTCGCCTTGCGTGGCAAGGCACTATTGAATGTGGGAAAATCGCTACTTTCCGTCCTTTTGCAGCAGCCGTTTGAGCTCGTCCATAAAGGAGTTGATGTCCTTGAATTCCCGGTAGACCGAGGCAAAGCGCACATAGGCCACCTCGTCGATCGCCTTGAGCTCCTCCATCACCTTTTCGCCAATTTCGGTGGAGGTGACCTCCCCCATCAGGGAGTTTAAGAAGGAGGACTCGATGTCGGCCGCCAACTCTTCCAGCTGGCTCAGGGGGATGGGCCGCTTCTCACAGGCCCGGATCAGCCCGCCCAGCAGTTTGTCCCGGTCGAACAGCTCCCTCGACTTGTCCTTTTTGATGACGATGAGGGGCAGATTTTCAATCACCTCATAGGTGGTGAAACGGCGGCCGCAGCTGAGACACTCCCGGCGGCGGCGGATCTTCTCCCCCTCCTCAGTGGGGCGGGAATCGACGACTTTGCTCTCTGTATAGGAACAAAACGGACATTTCATATAGTTCTTCTCCCTCTCTGTGCCCGCCTTACAGCAAATCCTCCAAAACGTATTGGAGCTGAAGGGGAGCAACTTTACAGTCTACCAGCAGCTGAAAGACCTTTTCAGCCCGCCGGGAGAGCGAAGTGAAATCGGCGATCCGGCGCGATTCCCCGCTCTCACAAGACGTCACTTCAAATCCATAGCCGATGTAGTAGATCTCATTCAGTTCCCGGTACTCTCTGATCAAGTCGTAGCGGATCCTGCTTTGGAGATCTTCTGTATAGGCTGTCTTCACGATCATTTTGATTCCCTCCATACGTGTAATATGGAAGATTATACGTTGGAATCCACAATATGACAACCAAAAACATTCGACAATTTTTTCATCCGCTAAGCAAATGCTCATAAATTTGCTATTTGCACAAATTCGGCTCACATCTGAACAATTTGCCATTTTTCCTGTCGGACAAGGGATGTGCTGTATCGGCCTTTTCACCCGGAGATACAGCTGACCGCCTCCTCCTTCGTTGGGTACTCTCCGCCATCCTGTAAGCCGGAGGAGAGTACCCCCTCCTGCGGGAGAGGGCCTGGGCACCTGCAATGCCGGCCCTCTCTCAAGCGGGGGGCCCTTTTTTGACAGCGCAAGACCGGAGCTTATCCCCCTGATAGGGAAAAACGGCGCTTCAAATCGCCCTTTCTGTGGGTCCCTTATGTGTGTGCCTGCCCACAAAGTTCTGAGGCTCCTTTCCCCTTCCACACCGGCTGAGCGGATGCGGTAAACCCAATCAAGGGGCGGGCTCTCCTCCCCTTTTGTCAGGCGCTTTTTAGTATAGGGGATTTTTTGATAAATTGCAACTCTGTACGGGTCAAAAAAATTCCCGCCGTCCAGCGGACAGCGGGAATTTCTCTGCGCGAAAAAGGGAGAGCCTTATTTTTTCTTTTTGGCCTTGGGCGCTTTGGCGGCTTCGGCCTTCTTTTTGGCTTTGTGCTCCTGCCAAACCACCCACAACGGGCCGCTGATGCAGAGGCTGGAGTAGACGCCGGAAATCATGCCCACGATCATGGGGAAGGCGAAGGTCAGGATGGTGGTGACGTTGAAGATCAGCGCCACGATGCAGACCACGCTCATGGCCATAACGGTGGTGATGGTGGTGTTCATGGTGCGCACAAAACTCTGGTTGATGCTCAGGTTGACCCGTTCGGCCACCGGCATCGAGCGGTGCAACTGGGTGTTCTCGCGGATGCGGTCGTAGATGACAATGGTGTCGTTGATCGAGTAGCCTAGAATGGTCAAAACAACGGCAATAAAGTTGTCGTTGAGGGGGATGCGGCAGAGGGTGAAGACCGCAAAGACCATGACCACGTCATGGAGCAGGGCCACCACAGCCATGACACCCGCCGACCAGCCGCCGATTTTGCGAAAGCGCAGGGCGATGAAGAGGATCATCAGCACGGCGGCAAAGACCACAGCGGCAATGCACTTGAGGAAGAACTCGCCGCCCATGGTGGGATCGACGCTGTCGATCGACTCCTGGGTCAGCTCGTTGGCAGCAAATTTTTCATCGAGCATCGACTGGATCGAACTGACCTTGTCGATGGAGATGGTGCCCGAATTGGGCAGGGAGATCACCACATTCTGTTTGCCGGTGGCGCTGTTTTGCGAGTACTGCAAGTTGAGGTGCTGGCCGTCCAGCGCCGCCTTCATCTCGCTTTCAAAGGAGGATTTGTCCAGCTCGCCCTGATAGGAATAGGTGATGATGGCGCCGCCGGTGAACTGGATGTCCCGCTTGACGCCGAAAATCACCGAGACCAGGATGGTCACCGCCACAATGGCCAGGGAGATGGTGAAAAAGATTTTTCGCTTGCCGACGATATTCATGTTACTCTTCATCTTTTTTACCTCCGTACAGCCATTTGGAGCCAAAGCACTTGAACTTGGAGACGGACCTGAGCATCAGTCGAGAGGCGCCCATGCCCATGACAAAGTTCATGAGCACACCCACCAGCAGGGTGTAGCCGAAGGAGTAGATCGAACCGGTGATGGCCGAGGGGAAGAACTGGAAGATGGGTTTGAGCAGGGTGGCAAACATGCTTGCCGGCGGGCCGAAGGCCCCCATGAGGATGATGGCCACGATGATGACGGTGATGTTGCCGTCAAAGATGGCGGAGAAGGCGCGCTTGTAACCGGATTGGATGGCCGCGTTCACCGATTTGCCGGAGCGCAGCTCTTCCTTGATGCGCTCGGCGGTGATGACGTTGGCGTCCACCCCCATGCCGATGGCGAGGACGATGCCCGCGATGCCCGGCAGGGTGAGGGTAAAGCTGGGGAAGGGGGCAAAGTAGCCCGAGATGGCGGCGATGGCGCCGGCCGTCTGCCCCACCAGGGCAATGGAGGCGACAGCGCCCGGCAGCCGGTAGACAATGATCATGTACAGGCAGACCAGCAACAGCGCGATCCCGCCGGCCAACACCATGGCGTCTTTGGCGTCCAGCCCCAGGGTGGGATTGATGGTGTTGTAGTTGTCGGCCGTCAGGGCAAAGGGCAGGGCGCCGGCGTTGATCTTGTCGGCCAGCTCCTTGGCGCTCTCGGCGTCAAAGTTGCCGGAGATGGTGGCGATCCCGTCGGTGATGTGGTCTTTTACATTGGGGTAGCTGATCATCTGGTTGTCCAGCCAGATGGAGATGATCCCGTTGCTGGGGGCCAGCTTGGCGGTGGCCTCCGAAAACTTCTCCTTGCCCGAGTCGTTGAGTTCCAGCTGCACCACAAACTGGGCGCTGCTGCCGCTCTGGCTGCTGGTCTGGCCGGCCTTGGCGCTCTTGACGTCGCTGCCGGTCAGGATGATGTTGGTGGCCGTCGTCCCCGCCGGGGCGCCGGTGCTGTCGGTGCTGTTGCCCTCGCGGAAGGTCAGCTCGGCGGTCTCCCCCAACTCCTTGATGGCGTTTTCGGGGTTGAAGTCGCTCTCCCCCTCTTTCCAGGGGAAGCGGACGATGATGCGGTCGTTTTGATAGTCGGTGTAGACCTCGCTGTCGGTGATATTCTGGGACACCAGGCGCTGTTTGATGACCGACTCGGCGGCGGACATCTCGTCGTCAGTCGCCTCCACATCGGCAGGCGGGGTAAAGGTCACGTCTACGCCGCCGCGGATGTCGATGCCCCATCGGATGCTGTCAACGCCCTTGATGATGATGTTTTCCACATCGCCATACCGGGTGCTGATGCCCGCAATTGCGGTATAAGCCAGCAACACGATGAGTGCAAAGACAACGAAAAATGTGATTTTTCCTCTCTTTTTCACCGGTGAAACTCCTCCAGTTGCAATTTTGAGCGGTGCAGTTGAAAAGCGGCGGACCCGGTCTGCTCCAACCGGCGCTCCCCCGCTCACAAAAGGCACCGTACACATACCGTTCATTATAGGCAAAAAGAGGGGAAAAGTCAAATATTCAGGCGAGGGCGCATCGGGTCTAGAGCCGGTTTTCCGGCAGAGGGACGAGGCCACCTCTCCCCTTCCCGCGCCCTCAGGGCGGCAAGCTGTCCCTGTCCTTCCGGCGGGCGATCCAGGCGGCGTTCAGGGGCGGTGGCTGTCCCTGTTGGCCCCTTCTGCCAAAGCTCGCCTTCAGCGGCCCTTTCCCCTCCGTCAAAAGTACGGCGGACCCGGCCATACTGGTTCTTTGAGCACCTCAACTGCCGAACGGGTATGCGCACTTTCCCGCCAAAAGGCCCCTTTGGCCGCAATGGAGGCGACCAGCCGTCGCTGGAGACCAGAAAGCCCCTTCATCCTGCCAGCTTGGGATGTCCGCCGAGAGCACGCGGCCGCGCGTCCACAGCCCCTCTTTTTGACACCCTCTGTACAAAAAGAGCAGACGCCCGTGAGGCGTCTGCTCTTAGGGAGAGGCGAGTTCACCTCTCCGCCCTCTTCTCTTTTCAGGCAGCCTTTTGCTCCAGCCGCTTTTCCAGCGAGGCGATGCGGGTCGCCAGGCAGAGGATGGAGATGGCGCTCGCCAGCTCTTCCAGCGGCGGGTAGGTGGGGGCGATGCGGATGTTGGCGTCATCGGGGTCCTTGCCGTAGGGGTAGGTGGCGCCCACCGGGGTCAGTTTGACCCCCGCCTCCTGGCAGAGCTGCTCCACCCGTTTGGCACAGCCGGGCTCGGTGTAAAAGCTGATGAAATAGCCCCCTAAAGGCTTGGTCCAGCAGGCGATCCCCAGGCCGCCTAGCTCCTGCTGCAACATCTGCTCCACCAGTTCAAACTTGGGCCGCAGGATGTCGGCGTGTTTCTTCATGTGCTCGGCTATCCCCTGGGCAGAGCCGAAGAAGCGGACGTGGCGCAGTTGGTTGATCTTGTCAAAACCGATGGTCTGGGGGACCGTCAAGGCCTTGATGCGGGCCATGTTTGCCCGGGAGGCGGCGATCACCGCCACCCCGGCGCCGGGGAAGGAGATTTTCGAGGTGGAGGCAAAGACGATGGGCCGGTCGGGACAGCCCGCCTCTTCGCAGCAGCGCAGGATGTCCAGCACCCGGTCGCGCCGGTCAGGGTAGAGATCGTGCACCATGTAGGCGTTGTCCCAGAAGATGGTGAAGTCCTTGGCGGCGGGCTTCATGGCGGCAAAGCGCCGCACCGTCTCATCGCTGAAGCTGGTGCCCTCGGGGTTTTGGTACTGGGGCACACACCAGACCCCTTTGATGAGGGGATCGGCCGCCGCCAGCGCCTCCAGCCGGTCCATGTCCGGCCCCTGCGGGGTCATGGCCACCGGGATCATCTCGATGTCCAGCGCCTCGCAGATGCCGAAATGGCGGTCATACCCCGGCGCCGGGCAGAGGAATTTGACCTTCTTCTCCTTCCCCCAGGGGCGCTCGCTCCCCAGGGCGCCCTTGAGCAGGTACTTGGCAATTACATCGTACATCAGGTTGAGGGAGGAGTTGCCGCCGATGAAGATCTGGTCCTCCCCCACTCCCAGCAGTTCGCCGAAGAGGCGTTTGGCCTCGGGCAGGCCGTCAAAGAAACCGTAGTTGCGGCAGTCGCTGCCGTCCTCGCTGAAGTAGTCCCCCTCCTCCCGCAGGACGTCGTACATTTCCATCGAGAGGGCCAACTGCTCGCTGCAGGGTTTGCCCCGGGACATGTCCAGGGACAGCCCCTTTGCAGCCGCCTCCCGATATGCCGCCCGGAGGGAGGACAGCTCCGCCGCTGCCTCTCTCAGCCCCATTTCTCCGTATTCCTTTGCCATCTTTCCTGCCTCCCACAAAATCTCTCTCAAACTGAAAAAAACTGCCCTGTATTGCAATTTTAAAAACGAAAAACTTGCAATTTACAGGTACTTTTTCAAACTTTTATCTTTGTCGATTATTATATACCCTTATTTTATCGGCTGCAACCCCCTTTCATACATTTATCCAGTTATATAAAAGTGCAAGTTAAAAAGTTACATTTCTTCAAATTTCTCACAACTGCCGGTGCCTTTTCCCCCGGCCTGTTTCAAAAAAAGACGCCGGACAAGCCCTTTGGGGCCTGTCCGGCGCTCTTCTTTTCTCTCTTTTTAAAACTCTGCCGACCCCGCTGTCCGGGGGAAGGGCAGCACGTCGCGGATGTTGGGGATACCGGTGATGTACATGATCAGCCGCTCAAAACCCAGACCGTACCCGGCGTGCTTGGTGCCGCCAAAGCGGCGCAGGTCCAGGTACCACTCGTAGTCCTCTTCCGCCAAGCCCAGTTCGGCCATCCGCGCCGTCAGCACGTCCAACCGCTCCTCGCGCTGGCTGCCGCCGATGATCTCGCCGATGCCGGGCACCAGCAGGTCGCAGGCCGCCACCGTCTTGCCGTCGTCGTTGATGCGCATGTAGAAGGCCTTGATCTCCTTGGGGTAGTCGGTGACAAAGACCGGCTTCTGAAAGACCTTCTCGGTCAGGTAGCGCTCGTGCTCGGTCTGCAGGTCGCAGCCCCAGAAGACCGGGAACTCGAACTGGTCTTTGTTTTTCTCCAGCAGCTCGATTGCCTCGGTGTAGGTGCAGCGGGCAAAGTCGGCACTGGCCACCCCTTCCAGCCGCTCGATGAGGCCCTTGTCAAAGAAGTTGTTGAAGAAGGCCATCTCGTCGGGGCAGTTGTCCAGCACATAGCGGATGGCGTATTTGAGCATCGCCTCCGCCAGGTCCATGTTGTCGTTCAAATCGGCAAAGGCGATCTCCGGCTCCAGCATCCAGAACTCGGCCGCGTGGCGGGGGGTGTTGGAGTTTTCCGCCCGAAAGGTGGGGCCAAAGGTGTAGACCTTGCCAAAGGCCAGGGCCATGCTCTCGGCGTTGAGCTGACCGGAGACGGTGAGACTGGTCTTTTTGCCGAAGAAGTCCTTGCTGTAATCCACCTGGCCGTCCTCGGTGCGGGGCGGATTCTCCGCGTCCAGGGTGGTGATGTGGAACATCTCCCCCGCCCCCTCGCAGTCGCTGCCGGTGATGATGGGGGTGTGGGCGTAGACGAAGCCGTTTTCGTTGAAGAAGCGATGCAGGGCAAAGGCGGCCACCGAGCGCACCCGGAAGGCGGCGTTAAAGGTGTTGGCCCGGGGGCGCAGATGGGCGATGGTGCGCAGGTACTCCATGGAGTGGCGCTTTTTCTGCAGGGGGTATTCCGGGCTGCTGGTTCCCTCCACCGAGATGGAGGCCGCGTGGATCTCCAGCGGCTGCTTGGCCTCGGGGGTGAGGACCACCTCCCCCTCCACCGAGAGGGCGGTGCCCACGTTCAGCTTGGTAATTTCCTTGAAATTCCCCACCTGGCCGTCCTGAAAAACCACCTGAAGATTTTTAAAGCAACTCCCGTCGTTGAGCTCGATAAAGCCCAGCGCCTTGGACGAGCGCAGGGTCCGAATCCAGCCGCAGACCGTCACCGTTTTGCCGCCGTAGGCTTTGGCCTCCCGGAAAAGCTGTGTCAGTTCCAATCTCTTCATAGTGCAGTAGCCTCCAAAAATCAGTTGATAGTTCTATTAGTATAGTACAAAATTCCGCCCAATACAACAAAAAGGGAGATCCCGCCAAAGAAAGGCGGCTCCTCCCCCTCCTCACACCACCTGAAAGAGGTAGAATTTCAGGTAGTCGGTCTCGGGCACGTTCCAGAGGATGGGGTGATCGGGGGCCTGCTGGCGGGCCTCGATCTGCCGGAGGGAGACCTGGGCGTCCGCCGCGGCGCTGACAAGCATCTTGCGAAAGAGCTCGTCTTTCATAAAGTGGGAGCAGGAGCAGGTGGCCAGATACCCGCCCCGGGGCAGCAGCTTCATGGCCCGGTAGTTGATTTCCTTATAGCCCCGTTCGGCCCCGTGTACCGTGTGGCGGGATTTGGTGAAGGCCGGCGGGTCGAGGATGATGAAGTCGTAGGTCCCCCGCCGCTCCCTGGCCAGGGCCGGCAGCAGGTCAAAGACGTTTGCCACCGTAAAGCCCATCTTCCCCTCCAAACCGTTGCGGCGGGCGTTCTCCCGCGCCATCTCCACGGCGGAGGCAGAGACGTCCACCGCCTCCACCCACTCGGCCCCGCCCTTGGCGGCGTTGAGGGCAAAGCTGCCGGTGTGGGTAAAGCAGTCCAGCACCCGCCGCCCGGCCGCCAGTTTCGCCACCGCCTGGCGGTTGTACTTCTGGTCCAAAAAGAAGCCGGTCTTCTGCCCGTTTTCAAAGTCCACCTGGTGGGCGATCCCGTTTTCGGTGATTTCGGTCCGGGTCTGCGCGGGGGGCGCGACCCCGTCCAGGGGGTAAAATCCCTTGCCCTCTTCCATCCCCTCCAAACGGCGGATGGCCACGTCGTTTCGCTCGTAGATGCCGTCGATTTTCTGGCCGTCTCCAGTCAGGATCTTGTAGAGCAGCGAAAAGAGCAGCCCCTTGCGCCGCTCCATCCCCAGCGAGAGGGTCTGGGCCACCAGGATGTTGTCGAACCGGTCCACCGTCAGCCCGGGAAAGGCGTCGGCCTCGCCGAAGATGAGCCGGCAGCAGCGGATGTCTTCGCCCATCACCGCCTTGCGGTAGTCCCAGGCGTAGCGCAGCCGCCGCTCCCAAAAGGCCTCGTCAAAGCGGTCGTTGGCGTTGCGGGAGAGCAGCCGGATGCGGATTTTGGAGTGGCTGTTGTAAAAGCCTGTCCCCAGGTAGCCGCCCTTGGGGCCAAAGACGTCCACCAGCTCGCCGTCCAGGCAGTCCTCCCCCGCCTGGCGCACCTCGGTGTCGTAAATCCAGGGATGCCCCCGCAGGACCGACGCCTCTGCCTTGGGACTCACCGCTGTGGCCGGATAGGGTCTGGTCTCCTTCATCTTGTCTCCTCCTCTTCCGACGCCAAAATCACCTGTCCGTTTTGGCAGACGGGGACCGATCGGCTGATGTTTAACTGGATGCAGTAGGCGATGTCCTCTGCCAGGTCGTTTTTGAGCATGGTGCCGTAGTGGCGGGTGGGGCGCAGCAGCCCGTCCATATCCGCTCCGTAGCCTTCAAACATCTTCCAGGCGGTGTAGCCCAGGTCGTTGCAGACGACCTCGCCGCCCCCCCATAGCTTCAGGTAGTGGATCATCGCCCCGGCGCTCACCACGTCCTCCAGGGAGAAGTTGCCCTTGGTGCCCGCACAGACGATCTGCACGTCCTCCCCCCGCCGCCAGAGGCGCTTGGCCACCGCCTCGGAGTTGTTGAGACAGCCCAGGTAGATGGCGCTAGCCCGCTCGGCCTTGGCCACCGCCTTGGTGCCGTTGGTGGTGGAGAGGATGAGCACCCGCCCTCCGATCCGCGCCCGGGTGTATTCCAGGGGGGAGTTGCCGCAGTCAAATCCGGGGATGATCTGGGTCTTGCGCTCGCCCCCCAGCAGGGCCTCCCGGTAGGCGGGCACCTCCCTGCGCAGGCGGAAGGCGTCCTCCTTGTGGGCGACCGGGATCACCGCCGCGCAGCCGTTTTCCAAGGCCGCCGTGACGGTGGAGGTGGCGCGGAAGGTGTCGATCACCACCGCTGTGCTGCCGGCCAGCTGCTGCGGGTCGACAAAGTCGTGCTGGGCGTATACTGTCACTTGCATCTCGTCAGATCACCTGTCCTTCTCTTGGCTCCGGCTTATTATACGGCATCTGCCCCCATTTGAAAAGGGGCGGCCCCTCAAACGGCAAAAAAGGGCCCGGCCATCCATCAAAAGCGGCCGGGCCCCTGTCGCCCCCGTCAGCGGATATAGGGAACGTCCTTCATAAATTTCTCAATGACCTCCCGCGGCGGGACGGTGCGCGCCCCCTTGTGGGAGATGGTGTAGCAGGCGGTGGCGTTGCCCCAGTCCACGCAGTCGCGCAGGGGGAGGCCCCGGGCCGCCGCCGAGATGAAGCCGGCGTTGAAGCCGTCGCCCGCGCCCACCGTGTCCACCACCTCCACGTCAAAGGTGGGCAGGAAACCCTCCTCCCCGTCGGTGTAGTAGTGGACGCCGGCCGCCCCCGCGCGGGAGATAACCACCCGGTCGGGGGTCACCAGGGAGCGGGCCGCCTCTTCCGGGTCGCCCTTGCCGGTGAGGGGCATGTACTCCTCCACCCCGGAGCCCAGCAGCAGGTTGGAGATGTTGACGATCCGCATCACCCTCTGCCGGAACTCCTCGGTGAGAGGGTTGGTCTCGATGCGCAGGTTCAGGTCAAAGGAGACCAAGATCCCCGCCGCCGCGCACTTTTCCATAAAGCCGATCACCGTGTCGGCCGCCGGATTGTCCCGCAGCATAAAGCCGGTGGTGTGCACCCAGCCGATTTGGGGGATGATCTCGTCCGGCAGGTCCTGCGGCCGCAGCTGCAGGTGGGAGGGGTTTTCCGGCGGGTAGACGTAGATGACCCGGTTTTTGTCCTCCCCCACCACCGCCATGATGATGACGGTGGGGATGTCGGGGTTGAGGGTCAGGTAGCGGGTGTCCACCCCGTCTTTCTCAAAGTCCTCTTTGATGAACTGGCCAAAGGAGTCGTGGCCCGCCATCCCGGCGAAAAAGACCGGCATCCCCAGCCGCCCCAGGCCGGAGGCGGTGTTGCCCACCGAGCCGCCGCCCTGCACGGCGATCTCGGGACGGGGGCTGTTGACGTCGGCCTCGCCCCGGGCGACCGCGTCCATAATCTGGCGGGATTCGCCGTAGGGCAGGATGATGTCGGGGTTTACGTCCCCCAGGCAGAGGATGGGTTTCTCTGTTTTCAGCTGTACCATGTTCGCGCGTCCCTTTCTGTGGCATATATTTCGCCGCGTTCGGCGCAGTTTCCGCTCTCATTATAGCACGGGCCCGGCCGGAGAAGCAATTGAAAAGGCGATTCCCCGCCGCCAAAATCCGCTGTGTTTGGCGGCCCGCTTTTGCGCGGCCGGTGAAAAGGACGCCCTTTTTTCGGCAATTGGGCGATTTGCCGAAATGCCCCCCTTTCCCCAGCGGCTCAGCCCCGCCGAAGCCCCAGCCAAAAAAAGAGGAGGGCGCACAGCGGCAGGCAGACGCAGAGGATCCGGCAGGTCAGGAGCACCGCCCCGCTGCGCTCCCTGCGGCGCAGCAGCCGCAGGCACCAGAAAAGGGCCGCCAGGGCGTAGAGGCAGAGCAGCCAGAGCAGCAGGGCGGACGCGTCAAAGCGGTAGACGCTCTCCCCCCGGCAGGCCAGGTCCGACAGGGGGAGGGCCAACAGCCCCATCCACCCCAGGCGAAGTAGAAAGGGGGCCAATCGGGCACTCTCCCCCCGCCGCCCCAGCTTCCCCCAGCAGACGGCTGCCGGCGCCGAGAGGGGCGCCCCCAAAAAGAGGGCCGCCCACAGGGGGGATGCGGCCCCCTCCCCCAGCAGATGGGAGAGACCGCAGCAGAGAAAGAGACCGCCCAAAAAGGCCGCCACCGCCAGCACCCCCACTCGCCACCAGAGGCGGGGCCCCCGCAGCGGGCCGTCCGCCAGCGCCCGGGCAGGCGGTCGCCGCAGCTCCCGCCGGTAGGTCAGCTCCACCCCGCCCAGCAGCAGGAGGACAGGGGTCAGCGCCCTCACCGGCCCCAGGGGGATGTCCATTCCAAAGGCGGGCAGCAGCACCACCGCCCCACAGCCCCCCAACAGGCAGAGCACCCTGCGGCCGCTGACCTCTCCCCACGAAAAAGCCGTCTCCAGCGCCGCCAGAAGGGCACAGCCCCCGGCGGCCGCCCAGAGCAGCAGCGCTCCGCCCACGCCGCCCAAAGCCAGGTCTGCCCGCCGGGACCACCCGGCGCAGAGGGCCGCCCCCCAGAGGGGCAGGGCGGCGGCCGCCGCCATCCAGGCCGTGGGTTCCCCGCCGCGGGCCCGCCCCCACAGCTCCCCGTAATAGGCCAGCTTTACAGCGGTGTAGATCTCCCCCACCGCCGCGGCCAGCACCAGCATCCACCACATTGTCCTCTCTCCCCTTTTCTCCTCTCGCGCCGCCCTCCCTTCGGGCAGACGCCTCTCTATCCCTATGCGCGGGCGGGAGAAAAAAGAGCGCCTATACCCTCCCACGTTGATGGAAACGTTTTTCCTTTTTGCCATTTTGTGCTATACTGGGAAAAACAACTTTTATCAAGGGGGTATATTCGCAATGAAGTGCAGAGCAGACTTCCCCGTCAAAGGGGCCATTTTCGACATGGACGGCACCCTGCTTGACTCCATGCACCACTGGCGGGTGTGGGACTTCGCGGTGCTAAAGTCGTGGGGCCTCACCCTCACCGAGGCGCAGGAAGAGGAGGCGAGGGGGCTGATGACCGACAAAAAGCTCATCGACCGCGCCCAGTACCTCGTCGACCGCTACGGCCTGAACGCCACCGCGCAGGACGTTTTTGACCGCTGGCTGCTGCGCATCGGCGCGGCCTACGAGGGGGAGATCCAGTGCAAGCCCATGGTCCCCCAATACCTGCAGGCCCTGCACCAAAGCGGCGCCAAGGTGGGCATCGCCACCATGACCGGGCGCGACTTCTCCCGCGCCGCCCTGGAGCGGCTGGGCCTCTGGGACCAACTGGACTTCTTCCTCACCGCGCAGGAGACCGGCATCAGCAAACGGGACCCCGACATCTTTCTGCGCGCGGCCGAGTGCATCGGCCTCCCCCCTGCCCAGTGCACCGTCTTTGAGGACAGCCTCTACGCCATTGAGACGGCCAAAAAGGCCGGGTTTCAAGTCTGCGCCATCTTCGACGAGACCGCCAGGGAGGACTGGCCGCAGATCTGCGCCCTCGCCGACCGCCACATCGAGAGCTTTGCCGAACTGCTGGAAGACTAAACCGCCATCCAAAAGGGCCCCCGCCGGACGATCTGTCCAACAGGGGCCCTTTTCTTTTCCGTTCATTGCTGTGGGCGCTCGCTCTCCCATTTTTTCAGCCAGCAGCGGGTCATGGCCACAAAGGTCTCGGGCTGGTCGATGGCCAACTGGTGCCCGGCGTGTTCCAGCAGGGCCAGGGTGGCCCGGGGGTAGTGGGGCAGCAGTTCGAGCATCTCCTCATACCCCACCACGTCGTCCTGCCGCCCCAAAAAGAGGAGGGCCGGGGCGTCGACGGTCTTCCCCTCTTCCGGCAGCCGGGCATAGCCGTAGCCGGTGCGGACAATGGCGTCCAGATAGCCCGCGTCAAAGCGGTCTTTCACCCCGTCGATCTCCCGCTGCCAGGCGGCATAGCTGCGCCGGTTTTGCACCGCAATCGCCCCGCCATAGGCCTCCCTCTCGGGCTGGGGAAGGGCCTGCACAAAGGCCGGCTCCTCCACCAGCGGCACGAGGGGCGGCAGGACGCGCCGGGCGTGCACCGGGTTGGCCACCGGGCAAAGGAGGATGCCCCCCGCCGCCCGGCTGTCCTCTGCCGCCAGCAGCCCCCGCACCAAGTACCCGCCGTAGGAGTGGCCCGCCACCAGATAGGGGACTTTCTCCCCCACCACCCAGTCGATGAAGGCGCGCACAAAAGCCAGCATCTCGTCGGTGTTTTGCACCCGCGCACAGGGCGGGGTCTCCCCCATCCCCGGCAGGTCCAGGTAGATGCGCCGGTAGCCCGGCAGGTCGGCAAACACCGGCTCCAGGCGCTCGGTCATCTGCAGGCGGCAGCCGGTCCAGCCGTGGATCGCCACCAGGGGCATCCCCTCGCCCCGCTCCTCATAGGCCACCGGTGTGCCCCATATCTCCGCCTTCATCCTCTCTCCTCCTCTGAAAACAGCTTTTTGGCGATGTCGGCCGACTGCTTGGCGTCCCTGGCGTAGTAGTCCGCGCCGATTTTTTGGGCGTATTCGGGGGTCAGCACCGCGCCCCCCACCATCACCCTGCACTCCGGCAGGGCGGCTTTGAGGGCGGCAATGGTCGCCTCCATGCTGCCCAGGGTGGTGGTCATCAGGGCCGAGAGCCCCACCAGCTTGACCCGGTGTTCCCTGGCCGCGCGCACCACCTCTTCCACCGGCACGTCCCGTCCCAGGTCGATGACGGAAAACCCATAGTTTTCCAAAATCACCTTGACGATGTTCTTGCCGATGTCGTGGATGTCCCCCTTGACGGTGGCCAGCACAATCCGCCCGCCGTCGCCCTGGTCGCTGCCCGCCGCGGCGATGGCGCCCTTGACCGCGTCAAAGGCCCGGCCCGCCGCCTCGGCCGACTGGATGAGCTGAGGCAAAAACAGGGTCCCCCTCTCAAACTCCTCTCCCACCCGGTCCAGGGCGGGGATCAAGAAGCGGTTGACGATCTCCAGGGGGGGATGGGTTTCCAGCAGGGTCAGGGTGCACGCCCGGGCCCGCTCCCCCAGCCCGCCGCGGATGGCCTCGGCCACCGCCTCCTCGGCGTTTTCCGCCGCGGGGACGCCCGCCTGGGGGGCGGCCTCCCTCTCCCCGCCGTAGGCGGCAATGAAGTCGGCCGCGCCCGCGTCCAGGTTGGCCAGCACCCGGTAGGCCCGCACCGTGTCCATCATGGCCGCGGCGTTGGGGTTGAGGATGGGCAGGTCCAGCCCCCTCTGCAGGGCCATGACCAGAAAGGTGCGGTTGACCAGCTCCCTGGCCGGCAGCCCGAAGGAGATGTTGGAGACCCCCAGCACCGTCTTGACCCCCAGCTTCTCCTTTACCAGGGAGACGGCCCTCAGCGTCTCCATCACCCCGTCCTGCTGGGCCGAGGCCGTCAGCACCAGGCAGTCGATGTAGATGTCCTCCCGGGGGAGGCCGTGCGCCAGGGCCGCCTTCACGATCCGCTCGGCCACGGCCAGCCGCTCCTCCGCCCGGCGGGGGATACCCGCCTCGTCCAGGGTCAGCCCCACCACCGCCGCGCCGTACTTTTTGCACAGGGGCAGCACCCGGTCGAGGGAGGCCTTCTCCCCGTTGACCGAGTTGACCAGCGGCTTGCCGCAGTAGACCCGCAGCCCCCGCTCCAGCGCCGCCGGGTCGGTGGTGTCGATCTGCAGCGGCAGGTCCAAAATGGCCTGCAGCCGCTTGATCGCCTGTTCCATGGCGGCGGGCTCGTCGATGCCCGGCATCCCCACGTTCACGTCGAGGATGTCGGCCCCGGCCCGCGCCTGGGAGATGCCCTGGGCCAGGATGTAGTCCCAATTCCCCTCGGCCAGGGCCGCTTTGAACCGCTTTTTGCCGGTGGGGTTGATCCGCTCGCCGATGACCCGCGGCCGGTCCACCGCCACCACCCGCGAGGGGGAGCAGACCGCGCTGACGCGCGCCGCGGTCCGCCGAGGCGGGGTTTTCCCCTCCACCAGCGCCGCGATCTGGCGGATGTATTCGGGGGTGGTGCCGCAACAGCCCCCCAGCAGGGTGACCCCCAGCTCCAAAAAGGGGGCCAGGTCGGCGGCGTACTGGCTGGGCGACACGTCGTAGCGCCCCTCCTCCAGATTGGGCAGCCCGGCGTTTGCCTTGACGATCAGGGGCAGATCGGTCCACCCGGCCAACTCCTTGGCCAGGGGGTAGATGTCCCGGGGGCTCAGCGAGCAGTTGATGCCCAGCGCCTGCACCCCCAGCCCTTCCAGCGTCAGGGCCATGGCGGGGATCGAGACCCCCGTAAAGGTGTGCCCGCCCTTTTCAAAGGTCATGCTCACCCAGACCGGCAGGTCGCAGGCCTCTTTGGCCGCCAGCACTGCGGCCTTGGCCTCCAACAGGTCGGTCATGGTCTCGATCACCACCAAGTCGGCCCCGGCGGCGGCCCCGGCGCGCACCTGCTGGGCAAAGAGGTCCACCGCCTCCTCAAAGGGGAGGCTGCCGCTGGGCTCGAGCAGTTCGCCGATGGGGCCGATGTCCAGCGCCACCCGGCAGCCGCTGCCGCCGGCCGCTCGGCGGGCGCAGCCCACCGCCGCGGCGACCACCTCCTCCACCCCGCAGCCACAGCCCGCCAGCTTTTTGCGGTTGGCGCCAAAGGTGTTGGTGTAGATCACCTGGGCCCCCGCCTCGATATAGCGGCGGTGCACCCCCTCGATCAAGTCCGGCTGGGTCAGGTTCAGGAGTTCCGGCCGCCCGCCCAGGGGCAGCCCCGCGTCCTGCAGCACGGTGCCCATGGCCCCGTCCAGAAGGACGTAGCGGCCCTTTTCATCCCAATTTTTCTGCACAGTGCAGTCCCTCCCGTCTGTAAACACAGTTTTTTTGCAGGGCGCAGCCCTCACAGCCCCGCCGGGGCCCTTCCCCCGACGGCGCGCCCACCCCGATGATGGCGCTGACCGACTTCTCGGGCACCATCATCAACTGTGGGGTGAGGGTCAGCCCGATCTGCCGGGGCGCGTCCAGCAGCCCCAAAAAATCCCGCTGGCAATCCAGCGGCAGGTCGCCGTATCCAGGGCTAAAGCGCCAGGTGCAGCTCTTCCCCTCTGCGGCGGCGGCCCGGCGGATCTCCTCCCCCGCCAGGTCGCAGAGCGCCTCGATCGCAGCGGTGCCCAGGGCGTCGAGGATCACCGCCCGGGCCATCTGCTCCACCTGGGCGCGGCGGATCAGCCGGTCCACCTCGCCCCCCAGCGTCGCCCCCAAAAGCGCGCAGCCGTCGCAGCCCTCCAGCAGCGCGGCAATCTGCCGCCCCGGCAGCAGGGCGCTGCCCCCGGCGAGGGCGAGGGCCTCCCCCCGCCGCTCCAACTCCAAAAAGCAGTGGCAGTAGCGGGGGCGGGCGGCGGCCCGCAGCTCCTCTTCGCAGCTCTTTAGCAGCGCCTCCATCTCCTCTGTCAGGGGGCCGCCCCGGTGGCGCAGATAGCGCAGCGTCTCCTCTCGCGAGATGGGCAGCGAGGCAGCGTCCACCGCCCTCATGCCGCCCCGCCCCCGTTGACGCAGTCCAAGGCGGTGGCGATGTTTTCACAGATCCGCCGGGCGACGGCGGGGTTGTTCATGGTGTAGATGTGAATGCCCTCCACCCCGCTGCCGATCAAGTCGATGATCTGCTCGGTGGCATAGGCGATCCCCGCGTCCCGCAGGGCGGCGGGGTCGCCCTCGAACCGGCTGAGCATCCGGGCAAACTTCGGGGGGATGCTGGCCCCGCAGAGGGTGACGATCCGCTCGATCTGCCGCTTGTTGACGATGGGCATGATCCCCGCCTCAATGGGCAGGTGGACCCCTGCAATCCGCGCCTTCTCGGCAAAGTCGTAGAAGCAGCGGTTGTCAAAAAACAGCTGGGTGATCAGGTGGGTGGCGCCCGCCTCCTGCTTGCGGCGCAGATTTTGCAGGTCGTGAAGGGGGTCAGGCGCCTCGCAGTGGCACTCGGGGTAGCAGGCCCCCACCAGATTGAACCCGCCCCGGCGGGCGATCCGCTCCATCAGCTCGTTGGCGTGGCGGTAGGGGCCCTCCTCGGCCCCCTCCACCCGGTCGCCCCGCAGGGCGAGGATGTTTCGCACCCCTGCCTCCTCCAGCCGGTCCAGAAGCCCCAGCAGAGTCTCCTCGTCGGAGTTGATGCAGGTCAGGTGGGCCAGGGGTTCCACCCCCCGGGCGCGGATGGCGCCGGCCAGCTCCACCGTCAGGTTGTCCTTGACGCCGGTGCCCCCCGCGCCGAAGGTCACGCTGATAAAGTCCGGCTTTAGGGCGCACAACTCGTCCAGCGTGCGGTAGATGCTCTCCACCCCGCTGCTCTTTTTCGGCGGAAACACCTCAAAGGACAGCACGCACTTTTTTTGTTGAAACAGATCGCACAGATTCATCCCTCTTCACTTCCCTTCCCCTCTGTCCCGCCGCCCTTTGGCGCGGCCGCAGAGGCTGGCCCACCCCACCCATCCCCGGCGGGGGGCTTTTTGGTTATTATAGCATTCCTCCAAAACGCGCACCAGCTTTTTGTCACCTTTTTCAAATCTTCTTTTGTCATCAGACGGGGCATAGCGGACCCGCCTGCCGGAATACTAAGGGGGAGGTGAACCAAATGAACCGATCTTACAACTGCCTGTCCGACCTCCTCTCCGGCGACGCCGAGGCCAGAGACGCCTTTGCCCAGTTGCCCGGCTACGTGCAAGAGACCATCCGCCAGCGGGGCGACCATGTCTGCACCCGCGAGGCCCTGCTGTCCTACGCCGACAAACTGACCCGGGGGGACGACTGAGATGGGTCCCAACCAGTACGGAGTGGCCCCCTTGAGCGAGGAGGCCTGCCGCATCCTGCGGGAGGCGGAACAGGCCATCTGCCATTCCTGCGGCCAGCCAGTGGTGCTGGTCGCCTACCAAAAGGATGGGGAATGATCCCCGTCCTTTTTTCATCCGTTTGCATTTTTTCGCCCCCCCTTTTATAATGAACTGGCAGTGGTCGGCCGCCGGCAAACGGCCTGGCCAAATTTCTTGTACAGGGGGCCTTCCCATGTCGATCCGCCGCCGCAGGGCGCTCTTCACCGCCCTGCTCATCCTCTACACCCTCTTTGTCTTTTCCAACTCGCTGGACATGGGGCCCAGTTCCTCCTCTAAAAGCGGGGCGGTGCTGGCCCTCGTCAACGGCTTTTTTGAATCCGTCGGCCTCCCCCTTCAGCTCAGCGAACACTTCGTCCGCAAGGCCGCCCACTTTGCCGAATACTTCGGCCTGGGGGCGGTGGCGCTGGCCACCCTTCGCCAGTACACCGCCCGCTGGCGGCCCCACCTGGCGCTCCCCCTCTTTTACTGCCTGGTCGTCCCCCTGTGCGACGAGAGCATCCAGCTCTTGGTGCCCGGGCGCTCCGGGCAGATCAGCGATGTCTGGCTCGACTTTGCGGGCGCCCTCACCGGGCTGGCTGCGGCCGCCCTCCTCCTCTGGCTGTGGCGCCGCCGGGCAAAAAGCCTCCAAAATTGACGCCATTTCCCTCTGATTCTCCCCCCTTGTCCTGCAAACACTCTCTCTGAGGGGGGATTTCACATGTCCGAATCCGTTCATCTCTGTTTGAGCGACCTCATCGACCAGGACCTGACCAGCTACGAGTACTTTCACTCCCTGCCCGCCGACGTGCGCCAGCAGGTGGAGGAGAGCGATGTGCGCACCTTCTCCGAACTGCAGGCCTGCGCCGAGGAGTACCGCTGAAACAGATAGATTCCCGCCCCGGCACCAGCGCCGGGCAAAAAAGGGATGGGGCCGCCAAAAAATGCCGGTGGCCCCATCCCTTTTTTGCTGGAAAATGCAGAGAATTTACAAAAGGGGTTGCTCGTGACCCCACGTCACATAGTACAATGTCCTCAAAGAGGTGATTCGATATGGAGCAAAGAGAACTGCTCACCGTGGGCCAACTGGCCGCACAGATGGGGGTCACGGTGCGCACCCTGCAGTACTACGACAGAGAGGGCCTGTTAAAGCCCTCGGCCAAGAGCCCCGGCGGGCGGCGGCTCTACACCGGAAAGGACGTCGTCCGCCTCCACCAGATACAGTCCCTAAAATATCTGGGATTCTCCCTTCAGCAAATCAGGGAGAATCTCTTTTCCCTGGACACCCCCCAGCAGGTGGCCCTGGCCCTGGCCCACCAGCGGGAGGTCGTCGGCCGCCAAATCGCCGAGCTGCAGCAGGCCCTGGACGCCATCACCGCCCTGGAAAAAGAGGTGGTGCAGATGCAGGCGGTGGACTTTAAAAAATACGCCGAGATCGTCACCCTTTTGCAGCAGAAAAACGAGGGGTATTGGATCGTCAAGTTCTTCGACGACTCGCTGATGGAGCATATCAAAGACCGTTTTCGCGACCGGCCCGAGCAGGGGCTTGCCGTCTTTGACACCTGGAAAGCCCTCTGCGACGAGATCATCGCCATGCAGGAGGCGGGCGACATCCCGGACGGCGACACCCTCGCGGACATCGGCGGCCGCTGGTGGGCCATGGTGACCGAATTCACCGGGGGCGACCTCTCCCTCCTCCCCCAGCTCTCGGCCTTTGCCGACAGCAAGTCCCAATGGGGCGACGAGTTCCGCCAGCGCCAGGAGCGGGTGACCCCTGTTCTGGAGCAGGCCCTGGGCGCCTATTTTCAAAAGGCGGGTATCCGCCTCCCCGAACAGGAGGAACACTAGATGAGCAAGAGCGCACTCACCGTCCAAAACCTCTGCAAGCGTTACGGCGAAAAAGAGGTGCTAAAGGGGGTCTCTCTCACCCTGAAGGAGGGGGAGATCGCCGCCCTGCTGGGCCCCAACGGCGCCGGCAAGACCACCGCGCTGGAGTGCATCGAGGGGCTGCGCACCCGAGACAGCGGCAGGGTGGAAATATCCGGCCGCTTGGGGGTGCAGCTGCAGTCCTCTTCCCTGCCGGCCACCATCCGCCCGCAGGAGGCGCTGGAACTCTTCCGCCGCTGGAACGGCGGCGAGCGCGACCGGGAGGCGGAGACCGAACTGGGGATCGACGCCCTGGGTAAGCGCCCCTATCGGGCCCTCTCCACCGGCCAAAAGCGCCGCCTCCATCTGGCCCTGGCCCTCATCGGCCGGCCCTCCCTCCTCTTTTTGGACGAACCCACCGCCGGGCTCGACGTGGAGGGGCGGGCCGCCCTGCATCGGCAGATCGGCCGCCTGAAAGAGCGCGGCTGCGCCATCCTCTTGGCCAGCCACGACATGGCCGAGGTCGAGCGCCTCTGCGACCAGATCGTCCTCCTCAAAGGGGGTCGGGTCGCCTTTTCCGGCAGCCCCTCCGAACTGCTCTGCCAGGGCGAAACGGGGGCGCAGATCAGCCTCAAAACCAGCATTCCCCTCGATGCGGCGGCACTGCACAACTGCCGGTTCACCGGCGAACACCAGGGCTATGCCCTCTACCGGACACAGCAGCTCGGCGAAGGGCTGTGGGAACTGCTCTCCCTCGCCCGCAGCGCCGGTGTGCGGGTGGAGGACCTGCGGGTGGAGCACCAGAGCCTGGAGGACCGATTCTTGGACTTTGCACAGCAGGAGGAGACAAAATGACCGCTTTTTTCTATCAGGCCGTTCTTCAGTGGAAACTGGATCTGCGCAACCGCGACGTGCTGCTCACCTACTATCTGGTCCCCCTGGTCTTCTTCCTCTTCATGGGGGGCATCCTCACCTCCCTCGACCCCGGCGCCAAGGAGACGGTCATCCCCGCCATGTCGGTCTTCGCCGTGAGCATGGGGGCCTTTCTCGGCGCGCCGGTCCCCCTCACCGCCCTCTACGGCAGCGAGACCAAAAAAGCCTATCAGGTGGGCCGCATCCCCCTCTGGGCCCCGGCGGCGTCCAACTTCCTCTCCGCCTTTGTCCACCTCTTTCTCGTCAGCCTCCTCATCCTCCTGCTGGCCCCGCCCCTCTTTGACGCCAGCCTCCCGCCCCACCTTCCCCTCTATCTGGGGACGATGGCCCTCTTCCTCTTTTCCTGCCTCTGTCTGGGGACCGCCCTCGGCCTCTTCTTTCAGACCAGTTCCCGGCTGACCATGGTCGCCCAGGTCTTCTTTCTCCCCTCCATCATGCTCTCGGGGGCCCTCTTTCCCGCCGCCTTTCTCCCCGATCCCCTGCGGCTCGCCGGGCGCCTCTTTCCCGCCTCCTGGAGCTACTCCCTCCTCACCGGCGAGGGGGGATGGCCGGCGGTCGCCGCCCTCCTGCTCATCTCTCTTGTGGCCCTGGGCCTCTGCGGGTGGCGGCTTTCAAAGAGGGGCGGGCTTCTGACCCGCTGACACCTGCCGTTTCATGTGTGGGCGCTGTCAATGACAGCGTCCACCTGCTGTTTTTTAAGGGACAGCCGAAAGAAAATTGAAACAAATTTGTAGGGAGATAGGGGCTGCCAATTTCTCCTCTCTGTTGTATACTAAAAGGGCTACAAAAACAAATGGGAGGGATTTGATGCAGCCCCTTGTCAACCAGTGCGGCGGCCGCGCCGCCATCGCCGCCTACCTCGCCGGCACCCTGGCCATCGGGGTGGTGGATTTTTTCTGTTTTCCCTGGCCCTACCTGTTGGTCACCGCCGCCGCCCCCCTCTTTCTCCTCATCCCGCCGCTGGCCTACCGCCTCCTTCGCCTGCGGCCGGTCCCCGCCCTCAGCCGGGCCGTCGCCCTCTTCGCCTTTCTCGCCTACGGGGTGGGCATCGCCATGAAGGGCTACCACTGGTTTCCCTGGTTTGACAAGTTCGTCCACCTCCTCTCCGGCGTTCTCTTTGCTCTGCTGGGCCTCTGCCTCTTTGCCTACCTGAAACGAAATCGCCCCCTCGCCAAGGAGGACGCCCCCTTTGCCTTTTACTTCGCCCTCTCCTTTCCCATGCTCATCGCCGCCTGCTGGGAGATTGCCGAGTACGCCTGCGACTTTGTCTTTCACACCGATCCCCAGCGCGTGCTCACCACCGGCATCCACGACACCATGCTCGACATGATCGCCTGCCTGCTGGGGACCCTGCTGGTCCTCTGGGCGCTCTGGCGGTTTCACCGCCGCCGAAAGACAGGCCCCCTGATGCGCGTCTTTCTCGATTTTTGGCAGGCCAACGCCGCCGTCCCCGCCCCTCTCGAGAGCCGCGCGCACTGACAGGCGGAAGATTTTCTAAAAAGGAACACCCTCTCCCCCTTTGCGCAAAAAGATGGTATAATGGAATTGGGAAAAAACCGTTATGAACGGACGGGCCATTTCCGCCCGTCCCGGTGTGAAAGGGGTGGGCCGACTGTGAAAAAGGCCAGGTATTTTCCCCTGCTGCTCGGGTCCCTCCTCTTGATGGCCCTCTCGGGCTGCAAGAAGGAGACCCCTCAGCTTTCGCTGAACATCCTCCCGGACAACGTCACCATGGAGGTGGGGGAGACGCGCACCCTCCCCTTTGAGGTCCAGTCGCCGGTCTACCTCTCCGGCAGGAACTGCCTCGTAAAGAACGCCGATGTGGTCCATGTTCGCTCCGATCTGGACGACGCACTCACCGTCGAAGCCCTTTGCGAGGGGGAGGCGACCGTCACCCTGGAAGTTGCGTACCAGGGGAGCAAAGCCTCGGACAGCGTCGATATCCTGGTTGTCCCCCCATCCGAAGGGGACTAGACACCCCCAACCGCGCAGAAACCCCCAGGGCCCGTGAATGGGCCCTGGGGGTTTTTACAGGGCAGCTCTCTCACTGCCAAAAGCGGCAAATCTTTCTCTCCAGCGAAGGGGGCAGCTCCCCCCGCCCCTGTGCGCCCGCAAAGACGACCCGCCCCATCCGCCTCATCCCCGCCGTGTGAAAAAACTCCTCCATGGCGCGGATGGCCCCCCGGCTCTGCCCACAGAGGTAATCAAAGGGGGCCGGGGTGTTGCAGGCGGTCAGCAGCAGGTACCGCTGGCGCGGCGACAGCCGGGGCTTGGGGAAGGTTTTGGTCTCCTCCATCGCGGTGCCGAGCAGCCGGTCAAAGAGATTTTTGACCGCTGCGGGCAGGTTGGCCCAGTAGGTGGGGGCGGCCAGAACGACTGCATCGCACCCCTGCAGGAGCCGGGCGATCCTCTGCACCCCGTCCGGCACCACGCAGCCCCCCGTCTCGATGCAGGCGCGGCAGCCCCGGCAAAGGCCGATTTCCTCCCGGTAGAGCTCCACCCTGTCCACCGCCCACCCGGCCCTCTCGGCAGCGGCGACGGCGCACGCCAACATGGCCGCCGTCGAGCCGTCCGGGTGCGGCCCCCCCAGAATCGCCAACAGTCGTTTCATCTCGCCCCCTCCTCTCTGGCAATGGCGCGGTAGAGGGTTTCAAACCCGCCGGCGAGAAACGCCTCTCGGGTGAGACCCATCGCCTTTTCGATGTACTTTTCCTTGCTGGCGGCCACCTGCATGAGGCCGGCCAGCATTGCCCAGAAGGCAAACACCGTGGGCAGGATCTCCAGGTCGGGGCGGAACGCGCCTGTCTCCATCCCCTCGCGCAGAAAGTGGCCCATCAGGTCGTTTATCTCCTCGCCCACGGCAAAGATTTCCCGCTCTACCGGCAGGGTGTCGGGGCTCTCCCAATCGATGTTGATTTCCCGCAGGGCCAGGCCAAAGAGGAAGGGCGCTTCCCCCTGGTAGCGCTGGAGCGCCCCGCAGACGGCGTCGTAGCGGCCCCGCGCGCCCGTCCCCTCCACGAGGGCGGACGACAGACAGTCCCGCAATCGCCGCATACTCTCCAGAGTGAGAGCGCCGACGATCTCCTCCTTGCCCTGAAAGTAGACATAGAGGGTGGCCTTGCTGTACCCCGCCTCCCGGGCGATTTCCTCCACTGTCACCGAATCCACCCCCCGCTTGGCAAAAAGGGCGGCTGCCGCCTGGGCGATGCGGCCCCGGTGGGCCTCTGCGGGTTCTTTCTTTCGTCTTCCCACCGGCTGTTCCTCCTCTTTATTAATTAAACTATCGGTTTAATTGATTCTACCACGACTTCTCCCCTTTGGCAAGGGCAAAAGCAGGAGGGGCCTTTCCAATTTGTCCTTCGCCTCGGACAGCGGTTCCCCCATTGGCCGCCCAAGACCGGTTGCCCGCCCCGTCAAACCACTTTCCCCTCCTTCTCCGGGGATGTCCGTCGGCACTTCTCTGCATTTTTCCGCGCAGAAGGCCGCCCGCCGGGCATAAAAAAGGGAGGGGCCGGCCGCCCCTCCCCGCTGTTTTTCTCATCTGCTGGCACCGGCCATCCCCTCGAATTTCTTCCCCACGGACACCGCGGCAAAAAGGGGTCCCCCTTTTTCAAATGGCTGTCCACCGACCGGCGAGACACCCTTTGGGAGGACGCTTCAAGCCGGATGGGCTCCCCCGTCGGACAGGTCACTCCCCCGCCAGGCGATGGGGAGAACTTCTTTGCGGCGAGGGGGCGTCTCCCCGCTCCGGCCCCTGCAGCCCGGCGGCTCTCGCCCCCTCCAAAGGAGGGGCTGACCGGTCCGCCATCTCGCACATCTCCCCCCAAAAGCGTTTGGGCATGTTTCCCCGCTGGCAGCGGGGGTTGACCCGGGCGGCAATGGTGGCGGACTGGTGGTACCCCCGCCACAACTGGCGGTAGAGCTGCTCCTGCGGGGTGTCGGGGGGGAGTTCCAACGCCTTGACCGAGACGATTTTGGCCCGGTGCGGGCGGTAGATCAGGGCCATCTGATGGGTCTTGTCGTGGATCATAAAGGTCTCCTCCGGGTAGCGGTCACAAAAATGCTCCCGCAGGACCGGCAGAACAAAGTGCTTGGGAGAAATTTGGGAGAGAAGGGCCCCGTCGTACTCGGCAAAGCGGACAAACCCCAGCAGCAGGTGCGCCTCGTTCGACACCGAGAGGGCCATTTTCTGCACCCGGCTCACCGCCTCGTCCCCCAGCATGTCGCAGACGGCAGGTCCATAGCGGTAGCCCCGGCAGAGGAAGCGGTAGAGCCAGAGGTCCCGCCCCCCTTCCCCGAACAGAAAGGCCCTCTGCACCAGCTGGCGGGCCTCCTCCCCCATCCGCTCGCCGATGGAGCGAAAGACCCGGCCCGCCCGCGCCCTGTCGCTCTCGATCTCCCGCACGGCGTAGAGCCCGGTCTGGCAGTCCTCCCGGCAGACGATGTCCAGGGGCGCCTCCCTCCTGACAAAGCTCTCAAAGACGCAGCAGAGAAATCCGGCAAAGCTGCCGTCGTGCAGGTAAATCAAATCTGGCCGGTCAAACAAGAGACCACATCCTCTCGGGTCACCGGCGGCTCGTCGAACAGGGAGAGCTGTTCCGGCCGGTTTTGGGGGAGCATGGCGGCGCTGCGCTCGGACACCAGGACGCGAAAGGCGGCCTCCGGGCTGATTTTCAGCCCCACCGCCGTCTTCCCCGAACAGGTGATAAAGTACTGGGCCCGCTTGAGCACCACCCCGATTTTTTTGAGCCCGTCAAAGTGCAGGGGGCCCAGCCGCCGGGCCTTGGCGATCCGCTGGGCGCTCTTGACGCCGATGCCCGGCACCCGCAGCAACATCTCGTAGGGGGCGCGGTTGACCTCGACGGGGAAGTGCTCCATGTGGTGGATCGCCCAGTTGCACTTGGGGTCCAGGTAGGGGTTAAAATTGGGGGCCCGCTCGTCCAGCAGTTCCCCCGCGTCGAAGCCGTAAAAGCGCAGCAGCCAGTCGGCCTGGTAGAGGCGGTGTTCCCGCAACAGGGGCGGCTTGGTGGTCAGGGCGGGCAGGAGGGCGTCGCTCTGCACCGGGGTGTAGGCCGAAAAGAAGACCCGTTTGAGACCGTATTTGCGGTAGAGGCCCTGGGTCAGCCGCAAGATCTGCAGGTCGGTGTCCGGGGTGGCGCCGATGATCATCTGGGTGCTCTGCCCAGCGGGGGCAAATTTGGGCGCGCCCCGGTAGCGCACCAGGTCGGTCTGGTTCTGGGCGATCCCGCTGGAAATCAGCCCCATGGGGCGAAAGATGTCCGCCTTCGACTTGTCCGGCGCCAGCAGCCGCAGGCTCTGCTGGCTGGGCAGCTCGATGTTGACGCTCATCCGGTCCGCCAGCATCCCCAGGCGGGCAATGAGCCGGTCGTCCGCCCCGGGGATGGCCTTGGCGTGGATATAGCCGCGAAAGCCGTACTCCTCCCTCAAGATCTGCAGGGTCTCGATCATCCGCTCACAGGTGTAGTCGGGGTTTTTGAGGATGCCGGAACTCAAAAACAGCCCCTCGATGTAGTTTCGGCGGTAAAACTGGATGGTCAGGTCGGCCAGCTCCCGGGGCGAAAAAGCGGCGCGGGGGGTGGCGTTGGAGCAGCGGTTGACGCAGTACTTGCAGTCGTAGGCGCAGATGTTGGTCATCAACACCTTTAAAAGGGAGACACAGCGCCCGTCGGCGGTAAAGCTGTGGCAGATGCCCGCGGCCGCCGCACTCCCCAACTGTCCCTTCTTGCCGGCCCGGTCCACCCCGCTGGAGGTGCAGGCCACGTCGTACTTGGCCGCATCAGAGAGGATCTCCAGCTTTTCCAGCAACTCCACCGTCATCCCCTCCTATCTTAAAATAAACATTTGTTCTTTTTTTATTTTAACCACCTTTTCTGCAAAAGTCAATTGCCCCGCAGCAAAATCCCCCTGTCACTTTTTTCCTGTCGTCTGTCCTCTTAAAAGAGGGAGTGCCTCCATCCCCCGCCAAATTTTTTCAGGCCTTTCCGCTTTGACCCGGTAGGCCGGGGACAAGACTCTCTCCGCTCCCTAGCCCTCTCCCGCGGCCAACCGCCGTCTACTCTCGCGCTGTTATCGTTTTAGCCCCCCTTCTTTTGGCGAATATCAGAGCCCCGGCATGGCAAGCAAAAATGTTCGCAATCCTTTTTCAAGTGCGACCCGCTTCATCCCCCAAACTTCCCCCTTCCAAAGTCCTCTTCTGGCTGGGAAAAAGGGGAGCGATAACAGGAACCACCCCTTTTCCGACTAGGGCTGTCCTCTGGCCATCCGGCAGCAATCTTTCTCTGACGGCGGCCCCGAGTTGCCTGGGGCGAAGGGTCTGCCAAGGGCAGAGGTCGTTCTTCCCCTTCCCTTTTTGCCTAAGCAATAGAAAAATGGTGACAAGGCAAACTCCTTGTCACCATTTTTCAGCTATCTTTGCCCTAGATAAGACTGCGGCCACGTCTTTTTCGACGGTGCTGTCTCCCCCCCTTCAGAGCGGAGACTTGTGTCCAGCCAGCCAATTTGAACGGGCCGTTCCGACCACTTCTAATGGACTGTCTCGGCCGCTTCTGCGGTGTACACACCGCAGAAAAACCCGCTTTGCAGCCCCTGCGGGCCGTCCTGCCGCGCAAAAGGTGCGCCGCCCACAGCAACAAATCTGCGGACAGCGCACCTCTTTTGGTCGATTTTCGCCCCTCTGCGGCCCAGTCTCCCCCGCAAAACGCTCCCTTTGCGAAAGGTCCGGGCGTCAAAAGACGATTTTATTGAAGTCCTTGCCCCCGGCCTTCTCCCAATCGCTGCCCACCAGGCCCACCAGCAGGTACCGCCCGGTCATGGGCTCCACCGGCAGGTCTTGCAGCAGGGCAAACTCCTCGATCTCGCCGGTGGTGCGCACGTGCATCCGCGGCCCGGTGCAGTGGTGCAGCTCGTCGCCGATGAGGATGTGCTCCTCATCGCAGTAGGAGATGGGGATGTCTTTGGCGATCAGCTCGTTGACCTCGGTCTCCAACCGTTTCAGGTCGATGTCCGGCTTTTCGGCAAAGCTGAGCACAAAGCCGTGCTTGACGTCGCCGTGGGTGTATTTGCCCTTGTACTTTTGCAAAATCAGGTGTTCACAGAGGTCTTCCGCGGTGTGGGCCATCTTGCGAAAGCGGATGGAGCCAAAGACGATTTTGGTCAGATCCTCCGGCTCGGGGCCGAAGAGGTTGGGCCGGGTGATGATGACCTCGCCCCCCACCCCGATGAGCAGGTGGGCGTTGCGCCCCCCCAAAAAGGGGTAGATGAGGTCAAAGTGCTCCACAATGACCCGCTTTTTCTTATCGATGGCCTTTAAAATGGCCTCGGCCAGCACGTGCATCTGGGTAAAGGCCGACTCGAAGCGGATGTCTAGGTGATAGGTGTGGGGGCTGTAAAAGCCCGAGTCGTCCTCGTCCACATCTAGGATGGGGAGGGGGCGGACGTTGACCCCCTCGTCGTCGTTGGTGAGTTCCAGCCCGGGGAACATCCCCTTGACCAGCATGCTCTTGCCCGAGCCCCCCTCCCCCACAATGCCGATGAGCAGGTCAAAGGGGCTGAGGTACTGCTGGGCGATCTGCATCCCCAAATCGGCCATCCGCACGTTGCCGCGGGGGGCGAAGAAGACACTGTACAGGTGGTTTTTCTGCATTCGATCGGAATAGGGCATGGGGCACTCCTCCTCTGCAAGACGGCAGGCGCCCCTCACGCGAAGCGCCTGCCGCCACAGCCCGCCGCTGCGGGCCCTCTGTCCGTTTTTTTACCAGTCAAATTCCAGGTCCAGCAGCGGGGCGTGCTGCTGGGCGCCGTAGACGTCGGTCTCTCCCAAGTCGCCCGAACAGATGGGGCGCTGGATGGTGATCTTGATGGCCTTGGCCGGCTGGAACTCGATGATGTTGATGATCTTCTCCGGGGGGATGTGGTAGAGACGGCAGACCACGTCCTCGTTGATGATCTTCTTCTCACAGGCCTTTTCAAAGCTGGCAAAGTCCTTGAACATGATGTCCAGCGTCAGCTCGTAAGGGCCGGAATTCTTGCTGCGGATGATCTCTGCGAGATCGGTGAGTTTCTGTTTCACAGCTCTCTCCTCCTCATTCTACCATTACAGGTCCACACAATCAACGGCAAAGGGGGCGACGGGGTCGTCGACGGCAATGACGTGATAGATGCTGAACACATAGACTTCGCCGGCGTGAAAATCGCTGGGCGAGTAGGGAAACGCCAGGTTGCCCGCGGTCGCCCGGCGGCCCTCATAGCCGTAGTGGAGCATGGTGGAGCGGGCAAAGGCGCAGATGGTGTCGGCCTGTTTCTGGGTGTCGGCCACCGCCTCGATGACGATGCCCAGCTCGTGGGCGCCCTCGGTGGTGGGGGTGGGCTCCAACTCCGCCATCACCCCGTTGCGGCCGTAGATGTTGAAGTGCAGGTAGTAGTGGAGGTCGGCGTCCCGGAAGTTGTCGGCCACCCGGGCGCGCACCCCTTCGAGCACCTCGTCGATCTTCTCGATCATGATGGGATCTCTGGCCCCGGCGATGGAGACGGTGCGGTAGCCGATGCAGCGCGCCCCCTCCAACTTGACGGTGTACGGGTCGGGCACAAAGCGGCTGCCGCTGACCCGGACAATGTTCTCCGTCTCCTGCTCAAATTTGCAGTCGGTCAAATCCAGGTGGCCGCCCGGCCCCGGCAGGATATAGGGGTTGGTCTTTTCGTAGAGGGTGTGGGCCGCCACCGAGAGGGTGGTGCAGCGGCGCAGGGGGCTCAAGGGCTCCACCCGGAAATAGTCCTCCCCAATGTAGCCGAACATGCAGTCCGAGCCGCTGCCGGGGGTGGCGCAGATGGAGGCGCACTCGAGGATCTTGCCCAGGTGGATGGCCAGCCCCTTGTCGCAGCCCGCCCGCACCGCCGGGGCGGCAAAGACCGACGGGTCGTAGGTGCGCCCGGCCAGAACGACCTGCGCCCCCTCGTCCAAAGCCTTGATAAAGGGCTCCATCCCCATCTGGCCCACAATGCGGGTGGTGGCGTCCACCGCCTCCTCGGTCAGTTCGGGCGCCGGGGCAAGGGGCTTCACCTTCCCCGCCCGCAGGGCCGCCTTGACGGCCTCTTTTGCAAACTCGGCGTGGATGACCGCCAGCTTGAAGTGGAGGTCCTTCTCCCGGGCGATCTCCTCTACGATCTCGCGGCACCAGTTCAGGTGGGGCTCGCCGCCACTGCCGCCGGCGGTGCCGATGACCACCGGAATGCCCTCCTTGACCCCGGCTTCCAGCATGATCTCCAGATCGCGCTTGACCGCGTCCCGGTCGGTAAAGGAGACCCCCGCCCCCAGGTAGTAGGGCCCGGGATCGCTGGAGCCCGCATCCACGGCGATCAGGTGGGGATGGCGCTTCATCCCCTCTTCAAAGCTCTCCTTGGGGAAGCCGTACCCCAGGATGGCGGTGGTGGACAGAATGCGAAATTCCTCTTTCATCAAAAACCCCTCCTAGCGCTCGGCCTGGGCTCTGCGCAGGGCCAGGATGCGCTGCATCTCGTTGTAGACGATCATGTACCCCTCGTCGACCCCCATGCCGGGCTTGGCGAGGATCTGGTCGGGGCAGGTGGCCATGGCCAGGTTGACGCAGACCTGGGCGCTGCGGTCGGTCTCGTTGCAGGTGCCGCCCTGGTAGGCGCCGATCCCCTTCTCCTTGCAGTAGAGGACCGCCTCCACCACGTTGTTGATGCCACCCAGGTCGGGGGTCTTGATCTGCACCATGTGCCCGGCCCGGTTGTCGGCAAAGTAGCGGATGTCCTCCAGGGTGTTGCACCACTCGTCGGCCACCAGCTCCACCGGGATGCCCCGCTCGTCCACCAGGCGGGTCAGCTCCTTGAGGGCGAGCATCTGTTTTTCCCGGTCCTCCACATCCATGGGGCCCTCGATGCGCAGGTGGAAGGGGGCGGCGATCTTGGCCAGTTCGGCCAGGTAGTCGGCCATCCCCTGGTAGTTGTCGTTCCCAAAGGCCGCGCCGATGGTGCCGTAGACGTCGATGTGCAGCACCGGGGCGTAGTTTTCGTCCAGCCGCAGTTTGCAGATGCGCTCGCGCAGCCAGCCCACGTACTCGGCCAGCTTTTCGCCCTTTCGGCCCAGCTTGGTCTCCACGTTGTTGATGAGGGCGTGGGGCAGCACCTGGGCGCCCTTCATGATCATCTTGTCGGTGTTTTCGTAGCGGTTGTCCCCCGACTGGGTGAAGATGGGAATCTCCCGGTCGGTGACCTGGGTGTGGTACTCGTCGGCCACCACCTCGCACATCAGCCGGTGGGAGGCCTTGGCCACCGCGTCGAGGATGGCCTGGGTCACCCCGTAGCGGATGGCGGTGTGCAGCTGCTTGCCGCCCACCTGCAGCCGGTCGATCTCCTCCGCCAGGGCGCGGAAACTGTCGGCCTCTCTGCCCACCAGGCGGGGCTTTATCTCCCGCTCGATGACGGGGATGAAGTCCTCCGCCAGAAAGAGGGGGTCCCTGCCGCCCGCGCCGCTGTACTGGACCGCCGCGCAGTCGCCGTAGGCCACCTGCCCGTCCTCCAGCACCAGCATCACCGAGATGGCCTCGCCCGCCTGGCGGACCGCCGAGAACCCGGCGGTGGCGGTTTTGCCCAGATAGGCCGCGCCGTCCGACTCGGCCCCCAGCTTGATGGCCCGCTGGTCGTCAAAGAAAAATCCGGTGCGCCCCTTGGCGCAGACCAAATCAACAATTTTCACAGTATATTCCTCCTGCTCTCAGCTGTCTGTCGCGTTTTTCTGCCCGCTCTGCCCTATCTCCAGGGGCGGCCCACCAGCCGGCCTTTGGAGATGGCGTAGACGTCGTCGATGACCATCTGAAAAGACGCCTTGCGCTTTTCAAACGCCGCCCGCTCCTCGATTTTTTTGCGGTTGTAGTCCACCAGTTCGGGCGAGAGGGGGACGGCCCCCGCGTCCAGGATGCGGATGGCCCCGTCGTTGTCCCGGGCCGAGAGCATCTTGCCGGCGTTGAAGCGGCTGGGGGCAAAGGGGACGTCCAGCACCCCGGCCTGGAAGGCGCGCACCGCCCCCAGGGCGATGTCTCCCCCGCCCAGTTCAAAGCACTTGTCGACGATGCAGCGGGTCTCGGCGGCGATGATCTGCTTTTCCTCCTCCAGCCCGGCGGCGGTGAGGGTCTGGTCGCTGAGCATCGAGATGACCTGCTTGGTGCAGCGCAGCCCCTGGGCGTTTGCCTCCATGGTGGGGATGCCCATGGCCTCGTGCGGGGTCTTGACGATGACCTTGGTGGCCTTGGCCAGGGCCGCGGCCGCGCTCCCCCAGGAGATGACGCCAAAGGCCTTGGCCTCGTCCTGCGGGAAGCCGCCCATCCACTGGTGGAGGACGGTGGTGACCTCCACATCGGTGTAGCCGTACTTCTCCAAGTACTCGTCGGTCAGCTCTTCCAGGGTGCGGATGGCGGCCACGTCCTGCACCAGGTTGCCGCACTGGCCGTAGCCCACGGTGATGTTCTTGACCCCCTGTTCGGCAGCCAGCAAACTCTCGATGATGGCCACCGCGTGGGAGATGCAGGGGGGCACCAGGGTGCCGGTGAGGGGGCCGTAGGGCTCGCGGTTGATGGGGATGCCCGCCTCCTCGTAGAGGCCGGTGAGCCGGTCGCAGTACTGCCAGTCGAGGATGGTGCGCTCCAGCGGCACGTTCTTGGCGTAGGGGACGTTGTAGGAGATGCCGCCCCCCTCATAGCTGGTGAACCCGGCGGCGTAGCAGATCTCGGTGAGGAGGCGGGCGTCAGGGGTGCCGTGGCGGATCTGTACCGGGATGTCCAGGCTCTGGATGATTTGGCGGCAGCCGGCCACCCCGTGGTTGACCGCCGGCAGGCCGTTGAGCATCGACTTCTGGCTCTTGGCCGACTCGACGATCCCCTTCTCGGCGTCCTCATAGCGGTTTTGCCGGGTATAGCTGTCGATGGTGGTGGGGAGCAGGTCCGCCTCCCCCTTGTCCTGCAGGTAGGTCAACAGCTCGATGTGCTCCTTGATGAGGGCGACCCCCGCCCGGGGCTGGATGAGGGTCTTCCCCTCTCTTTTTGCCTGGCTCAGCTTGCGGGAGAACACCTTGCTCTCGGGCAGCTTGCGGTGAAAGTCAAAGGCCTCCTGCAAGTCCACCTCCCTGCCGGTGGGCCACTGGCCCAGCACCTCTTGGCGAATTTGCTGAAAGGCGCCGTCTTCGATCCGCTTATTTTGAATTTCCATCGCAGGTCAACTCCCTCTTCATCATCTGTAAAGCGGCTTTGGGGTGGTGTTCGGCCAACAGGCCCATGGCCGCCAGGATGTAGTGTCTGTCCACCCACACCTGCGCCTGTTTGGGCCGCAGGGAGATGGGGTCGGCCGGGCTCCAAAGGGCGTGCCGCACCGCCTCCTCCGGCCGGGGGGCGTGGATGAGGGCGCCGCCGGTGGCGATGATCCGCCGCACGTCGCTCAGGTCCTTGCCGGTCTGCACGTAGGTCAGCCCCACCGGGGTGTAGGTCTGCTCGATGGTGCCGGCGTGGCGGGCCACAGCGGTCTCCACCGCCAGGGACGCCAGGGCAAAATCGAGCTGTCGGCCCGCCGCGCTGTCGGGCAGTTTGTCGGTGTGTGCGGCCAGGTCCTCCACCATCTGCCGCACCGTCTCGGGGGGGAGTTCGGCCAGCTGGGCCACCCGGTCCAGCCCGGCGGCCTCGAGGATGCCGTGGATGCTGTATCGCATGCCGATGTCCCCCTCCACCGTCCGCTTGGCGTAGGGCTCGGGCAGCCCCTTGTAGACGGTGTCCAGCTGCTTGGGCATCCCGCTGGCAATGGAGTAGACGTCGGTGGTGGCGCCCCCCAGGTCGACCGCCAGCAGTTCGCCGATGCCGGGCTCCCCCTCAAGGCCGTCGGCCAGCAACGTCATGGCGGCCAGCATCGCCGAGGGGGTGGGCATGAGGATGCCCGAGACCAGCTCCGAGGCCTGGGAGAGCCCCTTGGCCCGGATGATGCGGTCGAGGAAGATGTCGCGGATCTTCTGCTGTGCGGGCTCGATGTTGAGCACCCCGAAGCGGGGCATCACATTTTCGCACAGCAGGGTCTCCTTTTGGGCCAGCAGCCGCTGGCAGCCGCGGGCGGCGGCGCGGTTCCCCGCCACCACCACCGGGAAGTCGCCGGGGACCCCGGCCAGCATCTCCGCGTTGTGGAGGATGCAGTCTCGGTTCCCCCCGTCGGTCCCCCCGGTGAGGAGGACGATGTCGGGCCGGGCGGCGGCGATCTCGTCCAGGTCGTCCTCGGTGAGCTGGTAGGAGTAGACCCCCACCACCTTGGCCCCCGCCCCCAGGCTGGCCTGCTTGGCGGCCTCTGCCGTCAGCTCGGGCACCAGCCCGCAGGTGACCATCCGCAATCCGCCGGCGGCGGAGGAGCAGGCATAGCGCTCGGCGTAGTCCAGCTTGCCGGTCTGCCCTTCCAACTGCGCCACCGCCCGCGCAAGCCCCTCCCCCACGTCGGTCTGCACAGTGGTGTAGCTGGAGGCGGTGCCCAGCAGGGCGGGCGCGTCCACGTCGACGGCGGTCACCTTGGTGTATGTACTTCCAAAGTCGATCAAGAGGATCGGTCGCATCGCTCCCTCACCCTCTCACTCGACGCCCAGGTCTTTTTTGAGGGAGGCGATGGTAGTCTCCGGCGAGGTGCCCGGGGGAAAGACCCGGTCAAAGCCCATGGCCAAAAACCGGCGCTCCACGTCCTCAAAGGGCTGCTTGCCCACCACGATGTTCCCCCCCACGTAGAGGAGGATGCCCTCCAATCCCGCCTCATCGCACTTCTGGCGCAGGCCCCGGCAGTCCAGCTCGCCGTGCCCGTAGAGGGAGGAGACCACGATGGCGTCTGCGTCCGACTCGATGGCGGCGGCAATGTACTCCTCCTGCGAGACCATGACCCCCAGGTTGATGACATTGAACCCCGCGTCGGTGAACGCGTGGTCGAGGATCTTGATGCCCACGGCGTGGACGTCCGCCCCGATCACCCCGATGACCAAAGTTTTCTGTTCCATTTCGCACCCCTTGCTTTCGCAAATTTGATTTGAACTATATCTATAATACATATTGTTATATATCATAAATCAACCAAATCGCCTCCCTTTTTCCGGAGAATAAGGGAGAAAATCCCGGCTTTCTTTTGGCTAATTTGGATGTTTCTCCATCTATACGCAAAAAAAGAGGGAAATGAACTAGTTCATTTCCCTCTTTTTCTTTAAAACCGTCTTTAGCGGCCCTTTTTGCCCCGGCGCACCTCTTCGATCTGCTCCTCAATGGCGAGGAGGGAGCCGCCGTCCACCAGGTAGTCGTAGCGGATGACCGTCTGCCCGGCCCGGGCGGCGGCGCGCACCCACTCCCCCTCCTCCTTTGAGCAGAAGCGGTTGTAGTTGGGGGGGAGGATGAGGACGGGGTGTCCCTCCACAAAGGACCGCACCCCCTCCTCGCCGAAGAGGCGAGCGTCCACCCGGCCGCCGTCGATCCCCAGGGCGGTGCAGCTGCGGCGGATGATCCGCCCGAACTTGTCGCTGGCGGTGAGGATGCCCACCCGCCCCTCCTCCGGGGCGCGGGCCAGGGCGGTCAGGGTCTGGTTTGAGGGGGAGAGCACCACCCGCACCAGCCGGCAGCGCCCTCCCACCGCCTGGGAGAGCTGGTGGAAGTGGGTGGAGGTGGTGATGACCAAGTCCTCGTGGTCGCCGATTTTGTAGGGGGCGTCCAGCACGTCGTCCAGCAGGAACTGGTAGACGTCCACGTCCGCCACCCGGGAGAGCTGGTCGGCCATCTGGGAGAGGGCCTCGGTGTTGCAGTCCACCAGGGCCAGCCGCACCTGCTCATACCCCTCTTCCCGCTCCCGCAGCTTGAGGGAGAAGAAGATCTCGCTCTCCCGGCTGGAAAAGCCCAACTCCTCCATCCGGTCCAGCAGGGCGTCGATGGCCGCCATCGCCAAATCCTTGCGGCCGCCGGAGGCGCTCTCCTCCCGCCCCCGGCCAAAGGTCCCCCGGCCCTGCACCATCTCGATGAGCCCCTCTTTTTCCAGCTCGTCGTAGGCGTGCTTGACGGTCCCCTGGGCCAGGCCGGTCTCCTCGGCCAGCTGGCGGACGGTGGGCAGTTTGTCGCCGGGGGCCAGCCGGCCCTCGGCGATCTGGCCGGCGACGGCCTCGGCGATCTGGCGGTAGACGGGGACCTGGCTCCCCTGCCTGAGCTCTATCTCCATGGGCGTCCTCCTCCCCCTTTTCGCTGTCTCACTTTCCGTCGCGGGTGGCCAGGTACTCCGCCCGCCCGGTCTCATAGAGGTTTTTGCCGGTGGAGTCGATGACCACCACAGCGGGGAAATCCTCCACCTCCAACCGGCGGACAGCCTCGGCCCCCAGGTCCTCGTAGGCCACGATCTCGGCCTTCTTGACGCAGCGGGCCAGCAGGGCCCCCGCCCCGCCGATGGCTCCAAAGTAGACCGCGCCGTGCTCCTTCATGGCGGCGATCACCTCGGGGCCCCGCTTCCCCTTGCCGATCATCCCGGTCTCGCCCAGGGCGATGAGGGTGGGGGAATAGGCGTCCATCCGGTAACTGGTGGTGGGGCCGGCCGAGCCGATGGGGCGGCCTTCCTTGGCGGGGGTGGGGCCCACGTAGTAGATGGTGGCGTTTTCGATATCAAAGGGCAGGGGCCCGCCCTTTTCGGCCAGCTCCACCAGCCGCTTGTGGGCGGCGTCGCGGGCGGTGTAGATGACCCCGCTGATGAGGACGCTCTCGCCGCAGCGCAGCTGGCGGGCGGCCTCGCGGGTCAGGGGGGTGGTGATCTTCTTCTCCATCTCAAAGCACCTCCGTCTTGTGGCGGGTCACGTGGCAGTTGATGTTCACCGCGCAGGGCAGCCCGGCAATGTGGGTGGGCATGGTCTCGATGTTGACGGCCAGGGCGGTGGTCTTGCCCCCAAAGCCCTGAGGCCCGATCCCCTTTTGGTTGATTTTTTCCAGCAGCTCCTCCTCGAGCCCGGCGTAGAAGGGGCTTTGGCTGCGCTGGTCGAGAGGCCGCATCAGGGCCTGTTTGGCCAGCAGGGCGGCCTTGTCAAAGCTGCCGCCGACCCCTACTCCCACCACGATGGGGGGGCAGGGGTTGGGTCCTGCGTCCTCCACCACCTGCAACACGAAGTCGCGCACCCCGTCCAGCCCGTCGGAGGGCTTGAGCATCTTGATCTGGCTCATGTTCTCGCTGCCAAAGCCCTTGGGGGCCACGGTGATTTCGATCTGTTCGCCGGGCACCAGCTCGCAGTAGAGGAGGGCCGGGGTGTTGTCCCCGGTGTTGACCCGGTCCAGCGGGTCGCGCACCACCGATTTGCGCAGCCGCCCCTCGGCGTACCCCTGGCGCACCCCCTCGTCCACCGCCGCGCGCAGGTCGCCGGCAATGTGGACCTCCTGCCCGATTTTCAAAAAGACGCAGGCCATGCCGGTGTCCTGGCAGATGGGCACCCCCTCGGCCCCGGCGATCTCGTAGTTTTGGATGATCTTGTCCAGGATGCCGCAGGCGGTCTCCCCGTCCTCGCAGGCGCGGCAGGCGCGGATGCGCTCCTGCACATCCTCCGGCAGACGGCAGTTGGCCTCGATGCAGAGGCGCTTGACCACCTGGGTGATCCGGGCGGCTTCGATCTCTCTCATAAAATCCCATTCCTTTCGCTGCGCCCCGGCGCAGACGGCAGGGCGGCCCTTCCCTTTTCAGGGCTGCCTCTGTCGAAATGATATAGTTCAATTTACCTCTATGGTATCACAATCTCTCTCCATTGCAAGCCCCCGGCGAAAAAACAGGGGGAAGAAAAGAAAATAGCCGCCGGCCCTTTTCTTAAAAAGGCCGGCGGCGAGAATTTCTTTTTTTCGTTTGCTCCCATCGCTCCGCCCTCTCCCCTCTTTTCAGCGGGCCAGGGCAATGCAGAGGGCAACCAGCGCCGCCGCCAGGAGCAGGGCGGGCAGCCGCAGCACCCGGGGGAGAAGGGGGATCTTCAGGCCGTACCAGGCCTTGGCGACGGCCGCCAAAACGCCGTAGAGCACCAGCATCCCCGCCAGGGGGACGACGAGGTAGAGGGCTGTGGACAGCGACCACTCCCCGCCCCGCAGCAGCAAGACGGCGGCGGCCCCACAGGCGGCGGCCAGCCCGAAAAAGGGGGCGCCCGACACCCACCTGGCAAACTGCAAAAAATCTCTGTCCGGCTGTTTTTGCAGCGGTTTTCTCTCCATCCGAGCCGCCTCCCCTCTCCCTTTACAGACCGCGTCCCTTTTCCCTTTCATTATAGCACCTCTCCCGACAAAAACCAGCGACAAAAAGGGAGGGAGCAGAAAACCTGCTCCCTCCCACATCCGCTATTTTCCGGTCAGCCGGTCCAGCAGCGCCTGCAATTCGGCGCGGCGGCGGTCCCGCTCCTCCGGGGCGGGGCGCCAGCTCTCCCCCTCCCGGCAGAGGACGTCCCCCTCCCGCAGGCCCTCCGGCAGCTCCGCCAGGGGGACGGTGCGGTTTTCGCCCTCGTCGTCCTGCAAGACGGCGAGGGGGCCCTCGATTCGGTCCACGCTGTAAAACATCCCCTCACTCCCCCTTCTGGCAGACGACATCCAGATTGCTGCCGTCGGTGGAAAAGACGATGGTGCCGTTTAGGTCGGTGCGCAAAAAGCGGACGCCCCGATTGGCCAGCAGGTCCACCGTCTCCTGGTGGGGGTGGCCGTAGGAGTTGCCCGCCCCCACACAGGCCACGGCGATCTCGGGGTCCACCCTGTCCAAAAAGGCCGCCGAGGTGCTGGTGCTGCTGCCGTGGTGCCCCAGTTTGAGCACCTGGGCCCCGATCTCCCCGGCCCCGTACCCCTCCAGCAGGTCCTTTTCGGCCTTTGTCTCCATGTCCCCGGTAAAGAGGAAGCGCTGGCTGCCGTAGCGAAAGAGGACCACGGCCGAGGTGTCGTTCAAATCGTCATACCCCTCCAGCGGCCCCAGCACCGTCAGCCGGCCGTCGCCGTAGGTGAGCTGCTGTCCCGGCTCGCTATACACCACCTTGACCTGGCTCTCGGCCGCCTGGGTGAGCAGGTCTTTGTAGGTCTTGGTGGTGGGCAGCTGGGTCTGGGGCAGGCGGGGCATCAGCAGGGTGTCGGTGGGGATGGCGGCCATCACCACGTCCAGCCCGCCGATGTGGTCGGAATGGGGATGGGTGGCGACGATGAGGTCGAGCTTTTCCACCCCCTGGTTTTTCAGGTAGTTCACCACCGTGTCGCCCTTGTCGTTTTCGCCCCCGTCGATGAGGACGGCGTGCCCGTCCACCAGGATGAGGGAGGCGTCCCCCTGCCCCACGTCGATGAAGTGGACCGATGCCTCCCCCTCGGGGATGGAGATGTCCGAGAGACCGAGGCTGGTCAACAGGTCGTTCCCGCCGGGGATGGCGCCCAGCCACTCCGGATCCACCCCCAGCACCACCAGCACCAGGGCCACCAGGCTGACCAGCACCCCCAACAGGGCCTTTTTTATCTTTTCTTTTTGCTTTTTGGTCGTCCTGCGGACGGTTTTGCGCTGTGCCACGGCTCACGCCCTCCCTTCTGGCGGCCGGCTGGCCGCCTGCTCTGGCCCCGCTTCTCCCCCTGGGCCTGCCGGCGCGCCCGCAGGGCGGCGGCGGTCTTGGCGTCGGGCTTGACCAGGCACTCGGGCCCAAAGCCGATGAGGTCCCAGCGGCCCGCCCGCTTGAGCGCCTCCAGCACCAACTGCTGGTTTTGGGGCAGGAAGTACTGGATCAGCGCCCGCTGCATGGCCTTTTCGTGGGGGTCGGTGGCCACGTAGATCTCCTCCAGGGTAAAGGGGTCCATCCCGGTGTAGTACATGCAGGTGGAGATGGAGAAGGGGGTGGGGTAAAAGTCCTGCACCTGCTGGGGACGCAGCCCCTCCTCCTTCAAAAAGAGGGCCAGGTCGATGGCCTCTTTGAGCCCGCTGCCCGGGTGGGAACTCATGAGATAGGGCACCAGGTACTGCTTCTTGCCGATCTGCTTGGTCTTTTGGTAGAAGGCCCGCTGGAACTTGCGGTAGCTGGCAATGCCCGGCTTGCCCATGGCCCGCAGCACCCGGTCGCTGCAGTTTTCGGGGGCCACCTTCAACTGGCCGGAGACGTGGTATTTCACCAGGTGGTCAAAAAAGGTCTGGTCCCTGTCCAGGTTCAGGTAATCAAAGCGGATGCCCGAGCGGACAAACACCTTTTTGATGCCGGGGATCCGGCGCATCCGCTCCAGGATGTCGTCGTACTCCCGGTGGTCGACCTTGAGTTTGGGGCAGGGAGTGGGGGCCAGGCACTTGCGACCGTTTTTGCACATCCCCCGCTCCAGCTGCCCGTCGCAGGAGGGGCCGCGGAAGTTGGCGGTGGGTCCCCCCACGTCGTGGATATACCCCTTGAAGCGGGGGTTGTGGGTCATCCGCTCCGCCTCTTCCAGCACCGACTCGGCCGAGCGGCTGGTGACGTGCCGCCCCTGGTGGACGGCGATGGCGCAGAAGTTGCAGCCGCCGAAGCAGCCCCGGTTGTGGATGATGGAGAACTCCACCTCCACAATGGCGGGCACCCCGCCCAGCGCCTCGTAGACGGGGTGGTAGGTGCGCTGGTAGGGCAGCGAATAGACCCGGTCCAGCTCCTCCCTCGCCAGGGGGCGGGAGGGGGGCGTCGCCACCAGCACCCGGTCGCCGTGCTTTTGCACCAGCAGGTGGCCAGTGGCGCAGTCGCACTCGTTGTACTGAATGGCCTGGGCCTTGGCGTAGCTGCGCTTGTTCTCCCGCACCTTTTCAAAGCTGGCGCACTCCACATAGCCGTCGGGCAGCTCGCTCCGGTCGGCAAAATAGCAGGTGCCCCGCACGTCCCGGATGGCCGTCACCGGCTCCCCCGCCGCCAGGCGGTCGGCCACCTCGACGATTTGGTGTTCCCCCATGCCGTAGAGGAGCAGATCGGCCTTTGCGTCCTGCAGGATGCTGGGGCGAACGGCGTTGTCCCAGTAGTCGTAGTGAGCGAAGCGGCGCATGGATGCCTCCACCCCGCCGATGAGGATGGGCGCCTCGGGATAGAGGCGGCGGACGATGTTGGAGTAGACGATGGTGGCCCGGTCGGGGCGCTTGCCCATCACCCCGCCGGCGGTGTAAAAGTCGGTGGTGCGGCGCTTTTTGGCCACGGTGTAGTGGTTGACCATCGAGTCCACGTTCCCCGCCGAGATGAGAAAGCCCAGGCGGGGCCGGCCGAACTGGGTGAAGGGGGCGTCCTCCTCCACATCCGGCTGGGAGAGGATCGCCACCTTGTAGCCGGCGCTCTCCAGCACCCGGGTGATGATGGCGCAGCCAAAACTGGGGTGGTCGATATAGCTGTCGCCGCAGATGTAGACAAAGTCGGGCTGGGTCCAGCCCCGCTCCTCCATCTCGGCGCGGCTGATGGGCAGAAAATCGTTCATGGGTGTCCTTTCCGGCGGGCGGTGCCGCACAGCAGAAGGCGGGCAGAGGGGTACCCCCTGCCTGCCGTACTGTCCTTTTTCTCTAGTGCTCGAGGGCGTCCTGGTTGGCGCACATCTCCAGCCACTGCTGGCGGCTGATGAGCACCTTGCGGGGCTTGGAGCCCTCAAAGGGGCCGATGATCCCCCGCTCCTCCATCTCGTCCACGATGCGGGCGGCCCGGGCATAGCCCAGCTTCAGCTTGCGCTGCAGCATGGAGGTGGAGATCTGGCCGGCGTCCACCGCCACCTCGATGGCGTCGGGGAGCATGTCGTCCCCCTCTTCCCCGCTGCCGCCACTTGAGCCCTTGCCCTTTTCGGCGGCGGCCTGCTTGTCGATCTCCTCGATGATCTGCTCGTCATAGGTCTTGGGGGTGTCGGGCTTGATGGCCTCGACCACCCGCTCGATCTCCTCGTCGGTGACAAAGCAGCCCTGGATGCGGGTGGGCTTGGAGGCCCCCACCGGGAAGTAGAGCATGTCTCCCCTTCCCAGCAGCTTTTCGGCCCCCGCCCCGTCGAGGATGGTGCGGGAGTCCACCTGGCTGGAGACGGCAAAGGCGATGCGGCTGGGGATGTTGGCCTTGATGACGCCGGTGATCACGTCCACCGAGGGGCGCTGGGTGGCGATGATCAGGTGCATCCCCGCGGCGCGTGCCATCTGCGCCAGGCGGCAGATGCTGTCCTCCACCTCGCCGGGGGCGGCCATCATCAGGTCGGCCAGCTCGTCGATGATGATGACGATGCGGTAGAGGGGCTTCTCCCCCCGGCTCTCGCAGAGCTTGTTATAGCCGCCCAGGTCGCGGACGTTGTTGGCCGCAAAGAGCTTGTAGCGGTTGAGCATCTCGGTCACCGCCCACCCCAGGGCGCCGGCCGCCTTGTGGGGGTCGGTGACCACCGGGACCAGCAGGTGGGGGATGCCGTTGTAGACCCCCAGCTCCACCACCTTGGGGTCGACCATCAGCAGCCGCACCTCCTCGGGGGAGGACTTGTAGAGCAAACTCAGGATGATGGAGTTGATGCAGACGGACTTGCCCGAACCGGTGGCGCCGGCGATCAACACGTGGGGCATCTTGCCGATGTCGGCCATCTTGACGTTGCCGGCGATGTCCTTGCCCAGGGCCACCGAGAGGGCGCTGCCCGCATCCCGGAAGGCCGGGGAGTCCAGCATCTCCCGGATGCCCACCACACTGGTGTTCTTGTTGGGCACCTCAATGCCCACCGCCGCCTTGTTGGGGATGGGCGCCTCGATGCGGACGCCGGAGGCCGCCAGGTTGAGGGCGATGTCGTCGGCCAGATTGGTGATCTTGCTGATCTTGACCCCGGCGTTGGGCTGCAATTCGTACCGGGTCACCGCCGGCCCCCGGCTGATGTTGATGATTTTTGTCTGCACCCCAAAGCTCTTGAGGGTGTCCACCAGCCGCTCCCCGTTTTGCTTGAGCTCGCGGGAGATGTCCCGGTTGTTTTCAGCGGGGGGCGGATCGAGCAGCCCCACCGAGGGGTAGTTGTAGGCGGGGGTCTCCTCCTCTTCCTCCTCGGGGGCGGCAAAGGGCTCTCCCTCCTCCCCCTCCCCTTCGGAAGCGGGCGCCTCTTCTTCCCCGTCGGGGACGACGGCCGAGGCGGGCTTGATGTCGGGGGCGGTAAAGGTGAAGATCTCGGCGGGGTCCAGCTCCTCCTTTTGGGGGGCGGGAGCGCCGCCGTTTACGATTTTTTGCACCAGGGCGTCAAGAGCATCCTCGTCCTCCTGGCGGCGGGCGGGGTCGGGCAGGGGCAGGGCCTCCTCCGGCTCCTGCGGGGGAAGGGCGGGGGCCGCCTTCTCCTTTTTGCGCCGGGGGGCAGGGCGCTCCTCGTCGGGCCCCAGGGGGATGTCGATGGGGCGGGGGCCGCCGATGTCCACATCGATGTTGGCCGCGCCCCGCTGCATCCGCTCGGCCACCATCTCCTTTGCCTGGCGGACCGGCTTCTGCACGCTCTGGTGCAGGTCCAACAGGGTCTTGCCGCTGATGAACATCAAAATGACGAAGGCGGCGATCCCCATGGTGAGAACGGCACCGGTCTTGCCGAACATGGACAGCAGCGGCCAGCCCAGCAGGCAGAAGGCGAGGCCGCCGCCCCGCTTGGCCGCCCCCATGGCGTAGAGGTTGAGAAATTTGTCAAAGAAGTTGTTGCCCAACAGTTCGGGGGCAAAGAGGAGCTGGATGGCCCCGCAGAGAAAGGCCAGAAAGAGGGCCCCCATCAGCATGGGTTTGACGATCGAGCGCTTTTTGAGCGCCGAGGAGCCGGATATGTAGACCACCAAAGGCCCCACCAGGTAGGCCGCCAGCCCAAAGAGGCCGAAGAGGAACTTGTGCAGGGCATTCCAGACATTCAGCCCGCTCACCAGGGCCAAAAAGGTCAGCAGCAGCCCCACCGCAAAGGCGATGACCGCCGCCATCTGCTGGCGAAAGAGTTTGTTTTTCTGGGCGGCGCCCGACTTGGGGGCCGCCCGCTTTCCGGTTGTGCGCTTCGTTGCCATGAAAACTCCTCAAATCAAGCCCCTGCCCTGCGCTGGCGCAGAGGGGGCAAATCGTTTGCTATTCGGGCCCCGCACAAAAAGCGGGGGCCTGTCCCACCCAGCCGGCCAAAAAGGGGACCGGCGGCCCTTTAAAACCCGTTTTTATGTAGGCCGCTCCCGGCGGGCGGGGCGGCGGGAAAGACCGGATCAGCGGTCCGGCGCCAGGGGGGCGCCGGGCTGAAATCCAGGCTCTAAAAAGGCGTTGGGGTCGGTGGAGATCAGCCGCTCCACCCGGCCGCCCGACACCTGGCAGAGCTGGCCGCCCGACCGGCAGTATTCCGGCGGCGGGGCGGCGGCCAAAGTCTCCATTATCATACCACAAGGGACCGGGGTGTGTAAAATCATTTGTTCGCCTTCTTCCCTGTTTTTGCGGGGGCGCTCTCCTCTTTTTTCCCCTTTTTGCGGGTGGCCGGCTCTTTTTTGGTCTCCTCCCCGCCCTCGGGCGCGTCTTTGCGGCGGGATTCGATCTCCCGGTAGAGGTAGTTCATGGCCTCTTTGAGGCCGCCCAGCTCGTCGATGAGCCCTTCCTGGGTGGCCCGCTCCCCGTCCAGCACCGTCCCCACGTCCATCACCAGTTCGCCGGTGGTCATCATCAACTCCTTGAACCGCTCCTTGCCGATGCGGGAGTTGCCAGCCACAAAATTCAGGATGCGGTCCTGCATCTGCTCGAAGTAGGAAAAGGTCTGGGGCACCCCCAGCACCAGCCCGTTCATCCGCACCGGGTGGATGGTCATGGTGGCGCTGGGGGCGATGAAGGAGCGCCCGGCGGCCACCGCCAGCGGCACCCCGATGGAGTGGCCGCCGCCGAGCACCAGGGAGGCGGTGGGCTTTTCCATCCCGGCAATCAATTCGGCAATGGCGAGGCCCGCCTCCACGTCGCCCCCCACGGTGTTGAGGATGACGATGAGCCCGTCGATGTCGTCGCGCTCCTCAATGGCCACCAGTTGGGGGATGACGTGTTCGTATTTGGTGGTCTTGTTCTGGGGCGGCAGGATGAAGTGCCCCTCGATCTGGCCGATGATGGTCAGACAGTGGATGGTATAGCTGCCCTTTTGCACCGTCACCGACCCCATGTTCAGGATCTGCGCCTGTTCCTGTTGTGCCTGGGCGGCGTCCTGGGTCTCCTGCGCCTCCTCCGCCGGCTCCTCCCCGCTCACCAAAGATTGCTGTTTTTTGTTTTTCTCGCTCAAAAATGCCTCCGCCTTTCTGACTTTATGCAAATTTTTTACCCGCCAGCTGGGCGGTCCTGTCCGCAAAGTCGGTATTCTCACTTGTTTTTATCTATTTTCTCCCGATTTGCTGGGGATATGTGTTGGCCGATATTTTTGCAGGATTTGATTTTCAGAAATTCATTTTGTAATCGTTAACCAATTGACAATACAGGGGGTGAGGGATTATACTTGTACATGATTTCTTATTTTATAAAGTACATAGGGGAAAACACAGAAAGGACGATGCTTGTGGGACAGAATCTCGCGGAAAAGATCATCTCCGCCCATCTGCTGTCAGGCGACATGGCGCCCGGCAGCGAGATCGGCCTGAAAATCGACCAGACCCTCACCCAAGACGCCACCGGGACCATGGCCTATTTGGAATTCGAGGCCATCGGCATCCCCCGGGTCAAGACCGAAAAATCGGTCGCCTACATCGACCACAACACCCTGCAGTCGGGCTTTGAAAACGCCGACGACCACAAATACACCCAGACGGTGGCCAAAAAGATCGGGGTGGACTTCTCCCGCCCCGGCAACGGCATCTGTCACCAGGTGCACCTGGAGCGCTACGGCGTGCCGGGCAAGACCCTCATCGGCTCGGACAGCCACACCCCCACCGGCGGCGGCATCGGCATGCTGGCCATCGGCGCCGGCGGGCTGGACGTGGCAGTGGCCATGGGCGGCGGGGCCTACTACATCCCCATGCCCCGGGTCATCAAGGTGGAACTCACCGGGGCCCTGCGGCCCTGCGTCTCCGCCAAGGACATCATCCTCGCCGTTTTGCGGGAACTGTCGGTCAAGGGCGGCGTCGGCGCGGTGATCGAGTACGCCGGCGAGGGGGTCGCCACCCTCAGCGTGCCCGAGCGGGCCACCATCACCAACATGGGCGCCGAGCTGGGGGCCACCACCTCCATCTTCCCCTCCGACGAGATCACCCGCCAGTTTTTGGCCGCCCAGGGCCGCGAGGGGGATTTCACCCCCCTCGCCCCCGACGCCGACGCCCGCTACGACCGGGTGCTCACCGTCGACCTGGGGGCGCTGGAGCCCCTGGCCGCCTGCCCCCACAGCCCCGACAACGTCAAGCCGGTCGGGGAGCTGGGCGGCATCCCGGTGGACCAGGTCTGCATCGGCTCCTGCACCAACTCCTCCCTCTACGACATGCTCAAGGTGGCCCGCATCCTCAAGGGGAAGACGGTGCACCCCAATGTCAGCCTCACCATCTCCCCGGGGTCCAAGCAGGTCTTTACCATGCTGGCGGAAAACGGCGCCCTGGCCGATATGATCGCCGCCGGCGCCCGGGTGCTGGAATGCGCCTGCGGCCCCTGCATCGGGATGGGCCAGTCCCCCAAGTCGGGCGGGGTCTCCCTGCGCACCTTCAACCGCAACTTTGAGGGGCGCAGCGGCACCGCCGACGCCCAGGTCTACCTGGTCAGCCCCGAGACGGCCGCCTGGTCGGCCCTGCAGGGAGTCATCAGCGACCCCACCGAAATCGGCGCCCTGGGGGGGATCGAGATGCCCGCCCGCTTTTTGGTCAACGACAACCTGTTGGTCGCCCCCGCCGCCCCCGAAGAGGCCGGCGCGGTGGAGGTGGTGCGCGGCCCCAACATCAAGCCCTACCCCAAGACCGAACCCCTCTGCGACCACCTGAAAAAAGAGGTGGTGCTGAAGGTGGGGGACAACATCACCACCGACCACATCATGCCCGCCGGGGCCAAGGTCCTCCCCTACCGCTCCAACGTCCCCAAAATCAGCGAGTTCTGCTTCACCGCCTGCGACCCCGAATTCCCCGCCCGCTGCAAGGAAAAACAGGGCGGCATCATCGTCGGCGGCCAGAACTACGGTCAGGGCTCCTCCCGCGAGCACGCCGCCCTCGCCCCCCTCTACCTGGGTGTCAAGGCGGTCATCGCCCAGAGCTTTGCCCGCATCCACAAGGCAAACCTGGTCAACGCCGGCATCCTCCCCCTGGAGTTTGCCGACGCGGCGGACTACGAGGCCCTCTCCCTCGGCGACGAGCTGGAGATCGTCGGGCTGATCGACGCCCTGAAAGAGGGCGGCCGGCTCACCGTCAAAAACAACACCCGCGGCACCCAGTTTGCGGTGCGGGCGGAGCTGTCCGAACGGCAGGTGGAGATGCTCCTCTGCGGCGGGCTGCTGGACTACACCAAAAAAATGAGCGAAAGGCAGGCAATGAGATGATGGAAGAAAAAATGGTCTCCGCAACCGAACAGTTTGCCAAGGTCTTACAGGGCCAGTTGGAGCGCATCCAGCGGATGAAGGAGCAGGGCGACTTTGTCGATTACAGCGGCCTCGACCAGATCGTGATCGGCGTCTGCGGCGGCGACGGCATCGGCCCCCGCATCACCCACGAGGCTCAGCGGGTCATCTCCTACCTGCTGCAAGACCAGGTGAAGGCCGGCCGGGTGGTCTTTAAAGAGATCGACGGGCTGACCATCGAGAACCGGGTGGCCCAGAACAAGGCCATCCCCGACGACGTGCTGGCCGAACTCAAGGCCTGCCACGTCATCCTCAAGGGGCCCACCACCACCCCCCGCAAGGGCGACCCCTGGCCCAACATCGAAAGCGCCAACGTGGCCATGCGCAAAGAGCTCGACCTCTTTGCCAACGTCCGTCCGGTGAAGGTGCCCGCACAGGGCATCGACTGGACCTTCTTCCGCGAGAACACCGAGGGCGCCTACACCTTGGGCTCGCTGGGGGTCAATGTGGACGAGGACCTGGCGGTGGACTTCACCGTCACCACCACCCAGGGGACCGAGCGCATCGCCCGGCTGGCCTACGACTACGCCCGCAAAAACGGCAAGGGCCGGGTCTCCATCGTCACCAAGGCAAACGTCATCAAGACCACCGACGGCAAGTTTTTGGAAATCTGCCAGAAGGTGGCCCAGGAATACCCTGAGATCGCCACCGACGACTGGTACATCGACATCATGACCGCCAAGCTGGTGGACGAAAAGCGCCGCCGCGACTTCCGGGTCTTCGTCCTCCCCAACCTCTACGGCGACATCATCACCGACGAGGCGGCCGAGTTCCAGGGCGGCGTCGGCACCGCCGGCAGCGCCAACCTGGGCAAGCGCTACGCCATGTTCGAGGCCATTCACGGCTCCGCCCCCCGGATGGTGAAGGAGGGGCGGGACATCTACGCCGACCCCTGTTCCATGCTGCGGGCCGCCGTCCTGCTGCTCTCCCACATCGGCTACCAGGCCGAGGCGGACAAGTTGGAGCGGGCGCTGGACATCTGCATGTTTGAAGAGAAGAAGATGCACTGCACCGGCCGCGATACCGGCTGCACCTGCGAAGAATTCGGCAACTATGTGATGGACACCATCCAGTCGCTGTAAAACGGGGTGTTTTTGTGAAAAAGAACGGCGTTTCCCTGTCTGTCATCCGGCGGCTCCCCCGCTACTATCGCTTCCTGGGGGACCTGCTGCAAAACGGGGTGGGGCGCATCTCCTCCAAGGAGCTGTCCCAGAAGATGAACCTCACCGCCTCGCAGATCCGCCAGGACCTCAACTGTTTTGGGGGCTTCGGCCAGCAGGGCTACGGCTACAACATCGAACAGCTCCACCGGGAAATCGGGCGGATCATCGGCGTGGACACCATGCACGACACCATCCTCATCGGCGCGGGCAACCTGGGCAGCGCCATCGCCGCCCACATGAACTTTGAGAAGCGGGGCTTTCGCCTGGTGGGGATCTTCGACTCCGACCCCCAGAAATCGGGCGAGATCATCGCCGGCCTGCCGGTGCGCTCCACCGGCGAGCTGGAGACCTTCTGCCGGGAAAACCACCCCACCATCGCCATCCTCTGTATCCCCAAGACGGCGGCCCCCAAGGTGGCCCCCCAACTGGTGGATCTGGGCATCACCGGGTTTTGGAACTTCAGCCACTACGACCTGCGGGTCGACCACAGCGATGTGGTGGTGGAAAACGTCCATCTGGGGGACAGCCTGCTGACCCTCTGCTACCAGGTGACCCACAACAGGCCGGAGGAGGACGAGGGGGAAAAGTAAGCCCCTTCCCTCCCCTGCCAGCAGGGCGCAAAAAAACAGGTGCGAACGGATTCGCACCTGTTTTTTCTTTGCCGTCAGTCGATGGCGGTGTCCAGCGCCAGCAAGATCATGTCCTTGAGGTTTTTCTCCTTGTCCTCTGCCGAGACGCCCTTGGCCCCCGGCTTGAAGGAGGTCTCGACGATGGACATGACGGTGAGGGCCTTGGCCCCGTAGCGGGCGGCCACGGTGTAAAGGCCCGCCCCCTCCATCTCCGAGGCGATGACCCCGTAGTCGGCCCAGACCTTCTTGTACTCCTCCTTGTTGTCGATGTAGAGGTGGTCGTTGCAGATGGTGTTGCCCACATAGACCGGCAGTCCCCTCTCCCTGGCGATGTGGTAGCACTTGTCCAGCAGCTCAAAGTCGGCGCAGGGGGCGTAGTGGCCGGGGAAGATGTGGTCGTTGATGGCGGAGGTGGTGCTGGTCGCCTGGGAGAGGACCAGATCCAGGGCCTTCAGTTTTTCGGAATAGGCGCCGGCGGTCCCCAGGCGGATCATCTTTTTGCAGCCGTAATCCCGGGCCAGCTCGGTCGCGTAGATGAGGATGGAGGGGATCCCCATGCCGGTCCCCATGACCGACACCCGCTGCCCCTTGTAGGTGCCGGTGTAGCCGTACATCCCCCGGATCTCGTTGAAGCAGACGGCATCCTCCAAATAGGTCTCGGCAATGTGCTTGGCCCGCATCGGGTCCCCGGGGAGGAGGATGTTGGGGGCGATCTCCCCCGCCTTTGCGGCAATGTGCATGCTCATGTCAACAGACAACCCCTTTCGGCTGCGCCTCACGGCGCTTTTTTCCATGATACCGTTCTTTTCTGCCGGTGGCAATCTGCCTTGCCGCGATTTGGCGTTCCCGTGCATTTTCACTGGAAAATTTGTGTATATTCCCCCCTCCCTCTGCAGGGGCGGCAGAAAAGGGGCCCCCTCTCCTTGCCCCTTGTATCCAAGAGGCAAAAGTGCTAAAATATAGTAAATATACAAAAAAATATTATTCGCTTTTTCAAACAACCAGGAGGTGCCGTCATGCTGGAAAAGGTCAACCTAAAAAAGATCATGATGAAGGAGGAGTACAAGGCCATTGCGGGACAGCTCAAGCCCCGCCTCTCCGCCCTGCAACAGCAGATGAAGGAGGCCAAGGTGCCGGTCATCATCCTCTTTGAGGGGTGGAGCGCCGCCGGCAAGGGCAGCAAGATTTCCGACGTCATCCTCAACCTGGACCCCCGCGGCTTCAAGGTCTACTCCACCGTCGACCCAGACGAGACCGAGGCCCGCCACCCCTTCCTCTGGCGGTTCTGGCAGAAACTCCCCATCGCCGGAGAGTTCTCCATCTTCGACCGCAGCTGGTACCAGGAGGTGTCCACCGCCCGGCTGGAAAATGCCCTCCCCAAAAAAGAGCTGGCCCGCCGCATCGAGGAGATCAACCACTTCGAGCGCACCCTCACCGACAACGGCTACCTGATCATCAAGTTTTTCCTGCACATCAGCCAGAAGGAGCAGAAAAAGCGGCTCTCCGCCCTGGAGGAGAGCAAGGCGACCCGCTGGCGTGTCACCAAGACCGATTGGAAGAGAAACCGCCGCTACGACGACCTCTACCAGATCTACGACGAGATGTTGGAGCAGACCGACACCCCCTACGCCCCCTGGCGGGTGATTGCCAGCGAGGACCGCAACGTGGCCATGGCGGACATCTACCAGACCCTGGTCAAGGAGATCGGCCGGGCCATCGCCCAGCGGCCGGAGCGGGACGCGCAGGCCGCCGCCTACCAGGGCGGCATCCCCGCCAGCCGCTTTCAATTGGTGGAGACGCCAAAACTCTGCGACATCGACCTCAATCGCACCCTGGAGCCCACCATCTACAAGGAAGAGCTGAAGAAGTGCCAAGCCAAGCTGAAAAAGCTGCACGGGCTCCTCTACAAGGAGCAGATCCCGGTCATCGTCGCCTACGAGGGGTGGGACGCGGCCGGCAAGGGGGGCAACATCAAGCGGGTGGCCGCCGCCCTCGACCCCCGCGGGTACGAGGTGGTCCCCATCGCCGCCCCTTCCAAAGAGGAGTTGGGCCGCCACTTCCTCTGGCGGTTCTGGACCCGGCTGCCCAAGCGGGGGCACATCACCATCTTTGACCGCACCTGGTACGGACGGGTGATGGTGGAGCGGGTCGAGGGCTTCTGTACCCCCGCCGACTGGGCCCGGGCCTACGACGAGATCAACGAGTTTGAAAAGGAGCTCACCGACTGGGGCGCCGTCATCGTCAAGTTCTGGCTGCAAATCGACAAGGACGAGCAGTTGCGCCGGTTCGAGGACCGGCAGAACACCCCCGAAAAGCGCTGGAAGATCACCGACGAGGACTGGCGCAACCGGGAGAAGTGGGACCAGCACGAGGCGGCGGTCAACGACATGCTGCAGTTCACCTCCACCGATTTCGCCCCCTGGACGGTGGTGGAGTCAAACGACAAGAAGTTCGCCCGCATCAAGGCCCTGCAGACCCTCATCGCCGCCATCGAAAACCGGCTGAAATAGCGCAAAAAGGCGCGCCGCCCCGGCAGGACAGCCGGGGCGGTGCGCTCTCTTTTTTCTCTTACCGCTCCCCCAGGGGGCGGCGGCCCATCTCCTCCGCCTGCAACAGGTAGGGGGCGTCCGCCAGGTCCTCGGGGGTGGACATCCCCCGGGCGAGCAACATGCCGCAGTCCTCCCAGTGCAGGTAGCTGAGCACCGCCTGGTAGTGCAGCACCAGCGCCTCCATCACCCCGGGCTCGTCGTCCCCACTGGCAGCCAGCAGCAGCGCCTTTTTGGGGCTCTGCCGCAAGGCGGCGTTGACGGCGTAAAACCGGTCGATGACCGCCTTCAACTGGGCGCTCATCCCAAAGTAGTAGAGGGGGGTCACTAAGACGACCAGGTCGGCTTCCAGAAGGGCAGGCAGGATCTCCTCCATCCCGTCCCCGTGGACACAGCGGCCCCCGTTTTTGCGGCAGTGGTCACAGCCCAGACAGGGGGCGATCTTCATAAAAGCGGTGTCAAAGCGAGTCAGCTGGTGGCCCGCCTCGGCAGCACCCCGGTCAAAGGCGGACGCCAGGGCGGCGGTGGTCCCCTTCTTGTGGGGACTGCCGGTCAAAAGCAAGATCTTCACAGACAATACACCTCCTGTATCCTATCTTACTCCCGCCGGGGGGCCTTGGCAAGTTCGCCATATCTCCCCGTCGATTTTTGGCGGCCTCCCCTCCCCCCAGGGCCCGCCGTTGGTGCTATAATGGAGACAATTGAAAGAGAGAAGGAGGAACACCACCATGGACAAATCCGCACTCTGTTCCCATATCGACGGGATGGCCCAGCGGCTGGCCGCCTGGAGCGACGCCGTCTGGGACTGCCCCGAGACCGCCTTTCAGGAGCGCCGGTCCGCCGAGGTCCTCTGCCGGGCGCTGGAAGAGGAGGGGTTCGCCGTCGAGCGAGGGGTCGCCGGCATCGAGACCGCCTTTCTCGGCCGCTGGGGCGAGGGGAAGCCGGTCATCGGCTTTCTGGGGGAATTCGACGCCCTCTCCGGCCTCAGCCAGCAACCCGACACCTTTGCAAAGACCCCCCTGTGCGAGGGCGCGCCCGGCCACGGCTGCGGCCACAACCTGCTGGGGGTCGGCTCCCTGGCCGCCGCTTCGGCCGTCAAGGCCTACCTGGCAGAAAACCACCTCTCCGGCACCGTCGTCTACTACGGCTGTCCGGGGGAGGAGGGCGGCTCCGGCAAGGCCTTCATGGCCCGGGACGGGGTCTTTGACGAGTTGGATTGCGCCCTGACCTGGCACCCCGGCGACACCAACGCCGCCAACAGCGCAAGTTCCCTGGCAAACTACCAGATCTGCTACCGCTACTACGGGGTCAGCGCCCACGCCGCCGCCTGCCCCCACCTGGGCCGCAGCGCCCTGGACGCGGTGGAGCTGATGAACATCGGGGTGCAGTTCCTGCGCGAGCACATCATCCCCGAGGCCCGCATCCACTACGCCATCACCAACACCGGCGGCTACTCCCCCAACGTGGTGCAGCCCTACTCCGAGGTGCTCTACCTCATCCGCGCCCCCAAGACCGGGCAGGTGCAGGAGATCTACGAGCGGGTGGGCGACATCGCCAAGGGGGCGGCCCTGATGACCGGCACCCGGCTGGAAACCCAGTTCATCAAGGCCTGTTCCAACCTGGTCCCCAACACCCTGCTCACCGAAAAACTGGACGACAACCTGCGGGAGATCCCCCTCCCCTCCTACACCGAGGAGGAGCGCGCCTATGCCGCCGCCGTGCAGCAGAGCTTTGAGAGCAAGTCCGACACCTTGATGGCCATGGCCCAGGCGGCGGGCGCCAAGGGGATCGCCTTTGCCAAGGAGCACGGCGGCCGCCCCATCAACGACTTTGTGGTCCCCAACTTCCACGTCGAGGCGGCCATGCCCGGCTCCACCGACGTGGGGGACGTGAGCTGGGTCTGCCCCACCGCCCAAATTTCGGCAGTCACCATGGCCGCGGGCACGCCGGGCCACTCCTGGCAGCTGGTCGCCCAGGGCAAGAGTTCGATCGCCCACAAGGGGACCCTCTACGCCGGCAAGGTGCTGGCCGGAACGGCCGTCGACCTTATACACCACCCCGAGTGGATCGAGGCGGCCAAGGAGGAGCTGTGCGACCGGCTGGACGGCGGGCACTACATCCCCCCCATCCCCGCCGGGGTCAAGCCCTCTGTCATCGACCCCAGTGCCAAGCGCTAAAACCGAGATTCGCAACAAAAGGACCCGGGCCAGATGGCTCGGGTCCTTTTTTCTTTGGGGATGCAGGGCTCATTCCGCCAGCATCAGCCGGCGCAGCTCCTCGGCCGAGCGGCCCCGGCTCTGGGGGTCGATGCGCAGGGTCCGGCGCAGCCGCAGCGGGCTCCCCCCCACCAGGATGGCGGTGTCGCAGAGGGCGGCCGCCTCGCCGGGATCGTGGGTGACCAGCAGGGTCAATCGGCCGCCGCTGAGGGCCTGCAGGGTCTTTTCACACTGGCGCTTGCAGGCCATGTCCACCCCCTTGAAGGGTTCGTCCAGCAGGAGGATGTCGCTTTCGGAGAGGAGGGCCCGCGCCAGGGCGACCCGGCGGGCCATCCCCCCGCTGAGGGAGCCAGGTAGGCTGTCCAGTTCCCCCGGCATGCAGAGGCGGCGAAGAAGGGCCTCCACCTCCTCCCGGCCCACCGGGCGGCGGGCGGCCAGGGCGATGTTTTGGTAGACGGTGTACCAGGGCAGCAGCCGGTTTTCCTGAAAGACGGCGCTGATGCGGTCGGAAAAGAGGGCGATCTCCCCCGCATCGGGCTGCAAAAACCCCTGTATCAGGTTGAGGAGGGTGGTCTTGCCACAGCCCGAGGGGCCGATGACGCCGTAGATGCCCTTGTTCTGCAAATCCAGCGAGAAGTCCCGCAGGACCTCCTTCTCCCCCAGCCGCAGGGAGACCTTTTGAAAGGATACCAACATCTATCTGCCCTCCCTCTTCCGCCAGTGCGAACCCAACCGCTCCACCAGCCAGGAAAACAGCCGCTCCATCCCCACGCTCAGGAGGATGACCACCGCCGTCCAGGCAAAGAGCTTGGGGGTCTCCAGGTAGATTTTGGCGTCGTAGAGCTGTCGGCCGATGGTGCCGCTGACCATCCCCAGCACCTCCGCCGCCACCCCCGCCTTCCAGGCCATCCCCAGGCCGGTCTTGCAGGCGGCCAGAAAATAGGGCATGGCGGAGGGCAGGTAGATGTGCCGCCAGAGGCCCACCTGGCCAAAGCCAAAGGTCCGCCCCATCTCCAGCAGCTTGCCGTCGGTCTCCACCAGCCCCTGGTAGACGTTGCCCGCCACCAAGGGGAGGACCATCAGAAAGGAGATGAAGAGGGAGAGGTGGCTGCTCTTGAGCCACACCAGCGCCAGGATGATGAAGGAGGCCACCGGCGTGGCCTTGACGATCCCCAGGGGGACGGCGAAAAAGGCCCGCAGAAAGGTGGATTTCAGCGAGAGGCAGGCCACCAGACAGCCGGCGGCCACCGCCGAGAAAAAGCCCCCCAGGATGCTCGCCAGCGAGCGCAGCACCGTCTGGTAAAAGGCGGGGTCCCCCGCCAGGGAGAGCAGTTCCCGCAGCGTCTCCCCGGGGGAGGCCACCAGCAGCGGCTTGTTCACGGCGCGGGCGGCCAAAAACCAGAGCAAGGCCCACGCCAGTACGGCGCCGACCTTGCTCGCGATGGCCCTTCTCTTTTGGTGTGGGCTAGTTGCCCGCTTTCTCGTAGTAGAGCGCGTCATCGGGAAGTTTTCCCCCTATGGATTTGGCGTCGGCTTTCAAGAGGATGTCGAAGAAACTCTTGACCGACTCCTTCATGGCGGCGCCGTCCAGGTAGACGATGTTGCAGTTGGGGATGGCCTTCTGGGCGACGTCGGCTTTCATGATGTCGTACTTTTCGGTCAGAGCGGCGGTCTCCGCCAGGTTGGTGGCGGTGTACTCGGTCGAGGCCTTGTACTCTTCCAGGAACTTCTCGACCGCCGCGGGGTTTTTCTCCAAAAATTCGGTGCGGACGATGATGCCGCCCATGGGCAGCTCCTTGTCGCCGGTGGTCTTCTTCCATTGCTCGGTGATGTCCAGGGCCACCCGCACGTCGGCGTTTTTCGAGGTGACGGTGGTGACAAAGGGCTCGGGCAGCAGGGCGATGTCGGCCTCGCCGGAGGCGATGAGGGCGGCCAGTTCGGAGTGGTCGGCCTTGTACTCGACCTTCACGTCCTCACCGACGGTCATCCCCGCCTGCTCCAGCAGGTAGTTGAGGACGTACTCGGTGGTGGAGCCCTGGCCGGAGGCGTAGATGGTCTTGCCCTTCAAGTCGGCCACGGAGTGGATGCTGTCGCCCTTTTCCAGCAGGTAGAGGACCCCCAGGGTGTTGACCGCCAGCAGCTTGACCCCGCCGTTTGTCTTCTGGTAGAGGGTGGCCGCCAGGTTGGTGGGGACGGCGGCGATGTCCACCTCGCCCGAGGAGATCTTGCCGACGATCTCGGTGGGGGCGCTGGCCAGACTGAAGGTGTACTTGTTCGCCGCCTCTCCGGCGTCGCTTTGCTCCATCAGCCGCACCATGCCAATGCCGGTGGGCCCCTTCAGCCCGGCCACGTTGATGTCCACCGACTGGTAGGTCTCGTTCGGCTCGCTGGTGCCGGCCTCTCCCTTTTCTTTTCCGCAGCCGGCGAACATGCTCAGGGTGAGCAGGGACGCCAGCGCGAGTGCCAACAGTTTCTTCATACTCGCACCTCTTCACACAAATATTTTTCTTTGCCCGAGGGCAAATGCTCTATTTTGCCGGTCGTCCCGCCCGGGGCGGGGGCCGGTAAAAATCACCGTTCGCCGCGGCGCTCACAGCACCTCTTCGGCGTGGAGGACGGTCACTGTCTTCCCCTCCTTGCGGATGAGGCCGCGGGCCTGCAGCGCCTCAAAGGCGCGGTAGAGGGAGGCGCGCCCCACCCCCAGCAGCCTTCCCAGCTCGCTGGAGTTGACCTTCTGCGGGCACCCCGCAGCCGCCTGCTGCTTAAAATAGGCATAGACCTTCCCCTCTACGCTCTGGCAGGAGTAGAGGGCGACTTTGTGGTTGAGAAAGACGATGCGGTCGGAGAGAAAGGCCAGGTAGTTTTGCAGCGTCTGGGGGCAGCGGGAGAAAAGGGCGGTCAGGTCCGCCCGACTAAAGGTGTAGAGCAGGCTCTCTTTCTGGGCGCGCACGGTGGAGACGTACTCCTCCGCCCCGCTCCAGAGCCCCGCCACCCCAAAGCAGCGGCCGGGCCCCAACACCGTCAGCAGGACGTGGTCGTTGCGGGCCTCCAACCGGCCCTGCAGCACCACCCCCAGCATGGGGGTGAACCGCTGGGGCGAGAGGACGACCTCCCCCCGCTCGCACCGCCTGATGGAGCCGCAGCCCGCGAGGGCGGCCATCGCCTCCCCCTCCGGCACGCCGGCAAAGAGAAAGCAGCCCGGCAGGACCGCGCGGATGCTCTCCTCCATTGGCTCCCCTCCTGCTCTCTGCGAATTGTCTCATTTGAAACAGTTTTGATTGTACCCTTCTGGATGAAAAAAGTCAAGCTGCAAATGGCGGGCATTGTTGAATTTTGGCGCAAAAAGACCTATACTGGGGAGGAAATACCGGAGGGCGGCCGCGCGGGCAAAAACCGCCCTCCCCTTTTTGGGAGGAGCACTATGAAACACGGCAGGATTTGGGCGGCGGTCTTGGCCTGCGCCCTTTTGTTCACCGGCTGCGCCGGGGGCGGCGACACCAGCGCCAACGCCCCCTCCACCCCGATGGAGGAGGCCTTTGCCGGCCGGGACATGACCCTCTCGGTGCGGCTGATGGCGGTGGGGGACAACCTGATCCACGACGTCATCTACCAGCAGGCGGCCGCCCGGGGCAGCGGCGGCTACCACGACTTCGGGCCGGTCTACCGGCAGATCGCCCCCATCGTGGCCAAGGCGGACATCGCCGTCATCAACCAGGAGGTGCCGGTGGCCAGCGACCTCTACCCCCTCTCCAGCTACCCGGCCTTCAACTCCCCCAAAGAGCTGGCTGGGCAGGTGGAGGGGCTGGGCTTCAACGTGGTCAGCTACGCCAACAACCACATGTACGACAAGGGCAGCGCCGGGCTGGCCGAGTCGAAAAGGGTCTTTGACGCCCTGCCCTCGGTGACGGTGGCGGGCATCTACGAGCGGGGGTCCTACGACGACATCCCCATCCGGGAGGAAAACGGCATCCGCTTCGCCTTTTTGAGCTATATGGAGATGACCAACGTGGGCTCCAGCGGCGACACCTGCGGCATCTACCTCAAGGACGAGGAGACCATCCGCCGCCAGATGGAGCTGGCCCGCCAGCAGGCGGACTTCATCGTGGTCAACGTCCACTGGGGGGCCGAGGGGTCGGACACCCCCAACGCCTATCAGAAAGAGGAGGCCCAGAAGCTGGCCGACTGGGGGGCCGACCTGATCCTGGGCCACCACCCCCACGTCCTGCAGCCCATCGCCGAGCTGACGGCCGCCGACGGGCGGCAGGTGCCGGTGATCTACTCCCTGGGCAACTTCGTCTCGGCGCAGAAAGGCAACTACAACATGGCCGGCGGCTTTTTGGACTGCACCGTGGTCCTGGACATGAAGACCGGCGAGACCCGGGTGGAGGGGCTCTCCTTCATCCCCACGGTGACCCAGTTCGGCAGCCGCTTTTCCAACCTGCACATCGTCCCCTTCGCCGACTGGAGCGAGAGCCAGGCCGCCGCCCACGGGCTGGCCGGGAACGGCTTTAGCTATCAATTCGTCAAGCGACAACTGGAAAACACCTTCGGCAATTATTTGAAGACGGGCGCCTGAGCGCCGGGGAGGCTGCCATGGGGATCATCGACTATCTGGACTACATCGGCGTTGTGGCCTTTGCCGTCTCCGGCGCCGTCACCGCCATCAAAAAGCGGATGGACTACTTCGGCATCCTGGTGCTGGCCATGGTCACGGCCATCGGCGGCGGGGTCATCCGGGACATCATCATCAAAGACGGGCTGCCCACCTTCTTTCTGCGCTACGAGTACACCCTGCTCATCTGCGCCACCACCGCCCTGGTCATCCTCACCAAAGGGCAGTTGAAGTGGGCCTTTGCCCTGGACATCTTCGACGCCTTGGGGCTGGCCACCTTCACCGTCGAGGCCGGGCTGACCGCCCTGAACATGGGGCTCAACTTCATCACCTTCAGCTTTGTCTCCCTCATCACCGCCGTGGGGGGCGGGGTGATCCGCGACGTCTTTTCCCGGGAGATCCCCCGCATCCTCCGCCAGGACGTCTACGCGGTGGCCTCCATCGCCGGCAGCACCTTCTTTTGGTTTTTGCGGCAGTGGATCCCCCTGGAGGTGGCCGCCTACATAAGCATCGGCTTCATCTTTGTGCTGCGGTTGGTTTCCATCCGCTTTCAGATGCGCATCCCCACCGTGCAGCGGGAGCGCAGAACATCGGTATCGAGGTGATTTTCCATGATCGGTTGGCTGCGGCGGACAGAGGCCACCGGCGAGCTGGTTTTGCTGGCCGTTCTCTGGGGGTACGGCTATGTGGCCGGCGCCCAGGCGCTGGAGGGCGGCCTCACCCCCTTTTTGGTGGTGTTCGCCCGCTTCCTCATCGCCTCGGTGGCCATGGCGCTGCTGGCCTGGCGGCAATTGCTGCAGATCACCGCCCTCCAACTGCGGCTGGGGGTGATCTCGGGGCTGCTCCTCTTTGTCGGCTTTGTGCTGCAGACCTTTGGCATGGCCCACACCACCCCCTCCAACAACGCCTTTCTCACCAGCACCAATGTGGCGTTCGTCCCCTTTTTTGTCTGGCTGGCAGAGCGGCATCCCCCCAAAAAGCAGGCGCTGCTGGGGGCGGCCGCCTGCATGGGGGGGGTCTGGGTCCTCACAGGGGGCGGCGCCCTTCACCTGGGGGCGGGGGACCTCTTCTCCCTGGCGGGCGCGGTGGTCTTTGCCGTGCAGATCGCCTACATCGGCCACATCTCCACCCGCATTGAAGTAAAGGTCTTTAACTTTATACAGATGCTCACCGTCACCCTGGTGTCGGGGCTCTCCTTCCTCCTCTTCGAGGCGGGTTCCCTCCCCCCCATCCAGCCCAAACTGGCGCTGGCGGGGGTCCTCTACCTGGGGGTGTTCAGCACCTGCGTCTGCTACCTGTTGCAGCTGCACGCCCAGCAGCGGGCAAGCGCCTCCAAGGCGGCCCTCATCATGTCCACCGAGGCGCTCTTCGGCACCATTTTTTCGGTGCTGCGGGGGTATGACCGGTTCAGCTGGGACCTGGTGGGGGGCGGGCTGATCATCCTCCTCTCGGTGCTGGTGGTGGAGCTGGATTTTAAGGCCCTCTTCCGGCGAAAAAGCAGGGTAAAAAAGGGGTAAAGCCGCCCGCTTTTCCTTGACTTTTGGGCCGATCCGTTTTATAATGAAAACGCAAATGAAGCGAATTGGGAGGTGAAAACAAGATGGACGCTGGCGGTAGTCGAAGTTGCACAGTTAAGCGATGCGGCGCGCGTTTTTCTGCTCTCAAGTGGTATCTGTTTTCACCCCTGCAAAACAGATAGCCTTTCTTTTGCTGTGGAAAATTGCCCTCTCTTAAAAGTGCATACCGAAACGAAAGCCATGGACATACTCAATCCAGTGGCTTTTTTTGCTGCCCTGGCGGCAAAAAGCCCCGGCGCAAAAGCCGGACTGGCGCCGTCGCAAACCGCCTTTGGCGCGGCGCCGTCTCCCCCGTTTTTCCCACTCGATCGAAAAGGAGGGTATGCAAGTGAAAGACTTTTACAAGACCTTAGAAGACCTGGGCCGCATGGTGGAGGAGAGACAGTTCTCCCAGGCCCGCACCCTGCTGCTGGACGAAAACCCGGTGGACATCGCCGAACTGTTTGAGGAGATGCCCGAGAACACCCTGGTGCTCCTCTTCCGGCTGATGCCCAAAGAGACCGCTTCAGAGGTGTTCTCCCACCTGGATTCCGATGTGCAGCAGCGCATCGTCGAGGGCGTCACCGACAAAGAGCTCGCCACCATCCTGGACGAGTTGTTTTTTGATGACACCGTCGACTTCATCGAGGAGATGCCCGCCAACCTCGTCAAGCGGGTCCTCAAAAACACCGACCCCACCACCCGCCGCCTCATCAACCAGGTCCTCAAATACCCCGAGGACTCGGCCGGCAGCCTGATGACCCTGGAGTTTATGGAGCTGAAAAAGGACGAGACGGTGGCCCAGGCCATCGTGGACATCCGCCGCAACAGCCTGGAAAAAGAGACCATCGAGACCTGCTTTGTCACCAGCGCCACCCGGGTGCTCGAGGGGACCGTCACCCTGCAAAACATCCTCACCTCCCGCGACGACACCACCATCCAGGAGATCGTGGACAAGGACATCTTCTCGGTGGGCACCACCGAGGACCAGTCGGTGGTGGCCGACCTCTTCAAAAAATACGAACTGCTCTCCATGCCGGTGGTGGACTCGGAAAACCGCCTGGTGGGGGTCATCACCATCGACGACGTGCTGGACGTCATCGAGGAGGAGAACTCCGAGGACATCTACATCATGGGCGCCGTCACCCCGTCGGAGGACAGCTATCTCAAATCCAGCGTCTTTGAGCTGGCCAAACACCGCATCCTCTGGCTGCTGGTGCTGATGATTTCCGCCTCCATCACCGGCTTCATCATCCGCCGCTTTGACGAGGTCCTCTCCTCCATGGTGCTGCTGGCCGCCTACATCCCCATGCTGATGGACACCGGCGGCAACGCCGGCTCCCAGTCGGCCACCATGATCATCCGCGGCCTCGCCCTGGGGGAGATCAAGACCCGCGACGCCTTCAAGATCATCCGCAAGGAGTTCGCCATCAGCCTGCTGGTTGGTTCGGTGCTGGCGATGGTCAACCTGGGCAAGCTGCTGCTGTTGGACCGGGTCTCCCTGATGGTGGCCGTCACCATCTGCATCAGCCTCTTTTGCACGGTGATCGTCGCCAAGATCTGCGGCGGCCTACTGCCCATCCTGGCCGAAAAGTGTAAGGTCGACCCCGCCATCATGGCAAGCCCCCTCATCACCACCATTGTGGACGCCGTCTCCCTGACCATCTACTTTGTTCTGGCTACCGCCATCCTCCACATCGGCGGGTAGATTTTCCCAATAAAATCCAAAACTGCTTCAAAAAAGACCATCTCCTTCAAGAGATGGTCTTTTTTCTGTCAAACTTCTTACATTTTCTGCGAAGATTGGACTTTTGCGACTCTTTTCGCTATACTTTTTAATATACTAAAGAGAGAGGGTGGAGAAGTTGCAGAGCATCTCTGCGGCGGCAAAGTCCGCCAGTCACGCCGAGCGGCGTTCGGGCAGATCGCCTATCAACGACCGCCCCGGCGTCTATACCCTATTTTGGATCTTCGTTGTGGCCAGCGTCCTCGGCTACATTTTGGAAATGTTGTTTTGGTATTTTCACAACGGCTACTTCGAGAGCCGCAAGGGGCTTGTCTACGGCCCTTTCTCCCAGGTGTACGGCTTTGGGGCGGTCCTCCTCACCCTGCTGCTCTACCGGCTGCGGGACAAAAATCCGCTGGTCATCTTCGGCGTCAGCGCCTTTGCCGGCGCGGCCTTTGAATATCTGTGCAGCCTGCTGCAAGAGCTGGCCCTGGGCACCGTCTCCTGGCAGTACAGCCACGCCAAGTACAACATCGGCGGCCGCACCACTTTAAAGTACGCCTTCTTCTGGGGGGTGCTGGGGCTGGTCTTCATCCGCCTTTGCTATCCCCTCCTCTGCGGCGCCATCGAGCGGTTCCCCCGAAAGTACGGCAACTGGGCCGCCGGGGCGCTGGCCGTCTTCCTCTGCTTTGACATCCTCCTCTCGGTGGCGGCCATCAAGCGCGGGACCGACCGCTCCGAGGGGCTCCCGCCCCAGACCAGTTTCGGCCAGTTTTTGGACCGCCGCTTTGACGACGCGCGGATGCGGGAGATCTACCCCAACATGAAGGTCGTGCCCAACAAATAGCGCCCCGCCTCCCCTGCCGTTTGCCAACAGGTAAAAAACACCCCCCGAACTTTCGGGGGGTGTTTTTTACTTGCTCTTCTCTTCAAATTCGTGGATGACCCGGTAAAAGGTGTTGGCGCTCATGTTGCAGAGCTTTTGTGCGTGCTGCGCCGTGATTTCCTTGCTCTTGTAGCGCCGGTAGATGTTGGGGAAATCTCTCGGGAGCGGCAATCTGGGTCTGCCGAGGGTCGTTCCCTTCTGGCGGGCGCGCTCAATGCCCTTTGCCTGAAGCTCAAGACGGCGCTGCTTTTCTCTCTTGGCCGCCTCTTCCAACAGGGCCATGATTTTGTCGGTCTTTTCTTCATCCTCCACAATTTCCAAAATTGCCTGGCGGTCAATTTCTGGGAACATGGGAGATCCCCCCCTTCGATCGGTTTTTCTGTATTTTGTGCAGCTTTCATTGCAAGTATCGGAGAATACTTTGCTCTTTTTTCTATTTAATCATAGCATTTGACCGCAAAAAAGTACAGCATTATTCTGGAAAAAGGCTGTCTTTACAAGTGCAGTTCTTTTCGTTTTATGTGCTTTTTAGCCAGCTGCCCTTCCCCTGCCCGATCGAGGGGCCAAAAGGCGAACTAGAGGTGCATCCGCCGCCGCCATTCCCGCTTCATGTTCTCCCCCTGAAAAATCAAGACCGCCGCCAGGGAGACCAGGCTGCACCCCACGCAGATGAGGGACGGGTAGAGCACCTGCACCCACCCCAACAGGATGGAGATGACCGGCAGGATGCCGAAGAGAACGCTGATGAGCAGGTAGAAGAGGAAGTCCCCCACCACCAGCCGAAAGACCTTGGCGGTGACGGCGAGGGCCGCCATGGCCGCCACGCAGATGCTGGGGACCACGTAGTCCACCGACCAGCCGTGCCAGCCGGTGAAGAGATCCCACAGCAGGCAGAAGAGGATGGCGACCGCCACCTGCCAGAGGATGTTTTTGGGGATGTTGTTGCGCTTTCTCACGGCGATGAAGAGAAAGACCCAGAGACAGCCGATCCCCCCCAGCACAAAGAGGGACCAGACCCCGCTCTGCGGCAGCAGGAGGTTGATCACCACCGAGACGATGCCCAGGACCGCCGAGGCGAAAATCAGCAGTTTGAAGAAGAACTGAAAGCGGTTGTAGACGGTGGGGATGACCGGGAACACCTCTTCATAGGGCTCCCCCTCGTCCCGCAGGACACTCTGGCAGAGGGGGCAGCGGGAGCGCTGCCCGGTGACGGTGAGCTTGCACTGTTCGCAGTATTTCACGGGCGAACCTCCTCTTCCGGGCGGTTGGTGGTGATTTCGACGGGGATCCCCATCCCCGTGAGGGATCGGAAAAAGTCCTTTTGCACATCGGTGTTGCGAAAGGCGGAGGAGAAGCTGAGGGTCAGATCCTCCCCGAAGGAGCAGAGACACAGCTGCAGGATGTTGGTGCTCACAAAGACGTCGAAGAGTCGGATGTACTGCTCGCACCCCGCGGGCATGCTCACCTTGCCGATGTTGGAGATGGAAATGGTGTGGTCGCGCTCGGCAATGGCGCCGGCAATGCGCAGGATGATGTTTTTCAGCCCCAGGGGGACCACCCGCACCAGGGCGTTGTGCTCGAGGGCCGAGTAGCCGTTCATCCGTTTGGCCAGGTTTTCGCGGGTCAGCAACTCTTCAAATTGGCGCCGGACCGAGGCCATCACGCTCTCTAAATCTCCCGGGTCCCGGCCGAAGTGGTATCCCACATTGATGGTGCAGAAGAAGTTGCGCGCCGTCTCCGAGGGGAAGTAGTTGCGCAGGTTGACCGGAACCGCCGCCACCACCGGGTGGCGCTTGCGCCGCAGCACGGCGTTTTTGTCCACCGCGCAGAGGAAGAGGGCGGTGAGGAGGATGGTCATGGTCACCCCCCGCTCCCGGGCGGCGGCCAGCACCGCCTTCACCGGCAGCACCCCCTCGATGATCTGCATCCGCCCCTCGGGCAGGCGCACCCCCCGCAGCTTGTAGACCGGCTCGCTGCGCACCTTGTTTTTGGAAGAGGTGGTGTAGTATTTCTGAAAGCTGTCCTCCGCCATCTCGGAAAAAGAGGCCCCGTGCAGCGGGGTGGGCGGGGCGGCAAACCCCTCGGGGTGGCGCAGGTAGAGGTAACGGCAGACCAGGGCGCGCAGGAATTGCAGGGCGCCGGTCCCGTCGGTGAGGGCGTGATAGACCTCCAGATTGATCCGCCGGCCGTAGTAGCTCACCTCAAAGAGGAGGCCGGGGTTGTTGGCGTCGTAGAGGTTGCTGCAGGGCAGCTCGCTCTCCAGCTGCACCAGGGGGCGCTGGCTGCTCTCTTTGAGGTAGTGCCAGAAAAAGCCCTCCCGCAGGGTGGAGCGAAAGATGGGGAAATCCTCGATGGTCTCGTCCAGCGCCTGCTGCAAGAGCACCGGGTCCACCCCTTCGCGCAGCTCACAGGCAAAGCGAAAGACCTTGGTGTCCCGCTTGCTGCTGATGGAGGGAAATATCTTGGCCGCATTGTCCAGCGGCTCCCACGCGGCGTCGCGCTGTCTTGCCGTCATCAGGCCGGACCTTCTTTCAAAAAGCGATCGATGAGGCGGTGGCACTCGGCCACCTGCTCAAAGCTGGCGGGAAGGGAGAAAAAGCCGTGCAGCCCGTCGGTGGCGCGGTGCGCCTCCACCCGCACCCCCGCCTTGGCCAGGCGGCGGCCGTACTCCTCCCCCTCGTCGCGCAGGGGGTCGTACTGGGCAGTGATGAGCAGGGTCTCGGGCTGTCCGCTCAGATCCTCTGCCAGCAGGGGGGCGAAGTAGGGGTTTTGCAGGTCCTCCTCGCTGCCCTGGTAGAGCTCCATGTACTCCTGCACCCGCTTGGAGGTGAGCAGGTAGTCGCTGCCGTTCTCCCGGACGGAGGGGAAGGGCGAGTTCTCGGTGTGGTCGTTATAGGTGGCCGGGTAGATGAGGATCTGCCGGGTGGGCATGAACTCCCCCCTGTCCTTTGCCATCAGGGAGACGGCCGCCGCCAGGTTCCCCCCGGCGCTGTCGCCGATGAGGGCGATGTCCTCCGCCCTTTCGGCAAAGACCCACTCGGGGTGCAAAAACACCTCTCTGGCCGCGGCGTAGCAGTCTTCCAGCGCGGCGGGGAACCGGTGCTCGGGGGCCAGCCGGTAGTCCACCGACATCACCAGGCGGTGGGTCTTGCGCGCCAAGTCGGTGCAGACCCGGTCGTAGCTGTCGATGTTGCCGGTGACCCAGCCGCCGCCGTGGAAGAAGAGGAGTGCCCCCTCGTTTCCAGGCAGTTCCGGGGTGTAGATGCGGGCAGGGATCTGGTGGGCCCCCACCTGGATCAGGTGGTCAAAGCTGGTGTAGAGGGGTTTTAGCAGGTGCAGGTTGGTCACATCCACCAGCCGCCGCTGCAGCTTGTAGTGCTTTTTGATGCTGATATCGGGGTAGGACAGGGCCTTGAGGGCCGCCCGCACCACGGGGTTGATGGCCATACAAATTCCCTCCTCTTTCTCTCGTGATCGCCCCCTCCACAGGGTCCTGTGCAAGGGCGCTCTGGCCGGATGCGCGGCCCGGCAGCGGGGGGCAAGGGGCAGGGCGCGGCAGCCCTCTCCCCTGTCCGTCCCCTGTCACGGCGGCCGGCCGACAGCCGCGCAGGGCGGCGGACGGCCCCCTTCCTCCGTTGTCATCCGTTGGGGTGCCGCCCCCTTTTCCCGCGCAGTCAAAGGGGGGAACGGCCCCGCCGCAACAGGAGCTCTGCCGCTATTATACCACGCCGGACGGCAGATTCCCATGCCCTCGCCCAAACTTCCCCCCTTTGACAAAAAAAGCCGCCCCAGCTATAAAAAGCTGGAGCGGCCTTGCATGACAGCGGAAAAGCCGATCTATCGGTCGGGATAGTTGCCCAAAAAGGCGAGCCGCTCCACCTGCCCCTCCAGGGAGGAGAGGAGGGCCAGGGTCTTCTCCCCGCGGACGCTGCCCTCAAAGTCCAGGTAGAAGACAAATTCAAAGCGCCGGCCGGGGATGGGGCGGGACTCGATCTTGCAGAGGTTGAGCCCCGCGGCCGCAAACCGGGCCAGGAAGGAGAAGAGCGACCCCTTTCGGTGGGGGAGAACGGCCAGGATGCTGACCCGGTCCGCCTGGGGCAGGATCACCGGCTCCTTGGCCACGGCGATGAAGCGGGTGCGGTTGCCGCTGGCGTCCTCGATCCCCTGCTCCAAAACCTGCAGGTCATAGAGCTGGGCGCAGAGGGCAGAGGCGATGGCCGCCTTGGCGCGGTCCCCCTCCCCCTTCACGTACTTGGCCGCGGCCGCCGTGTTGGAAAAGGAGCTGCTCTCCCAGCCGGGGTGGGCCGCCAGGTAGTGCCGGCACTGGCCCAGCGCCTGGGGGTGGGAGTAGACCTGCCGCACCCCGTCGAGCGCCGCGCCCTGGGGGGCCAGCAGACAGTGCTCGATGGGGAGGGAGGTGGCGTCGACGATGAAAAACCGGTGTTCCCCCAAGAGGGTGTAAACGTCCAGCACCGAGCCGGCGGTGGAGTTCTCGATGGGCAGGACCCCCACGTCCACCCGGCCCTCTTCCACCGCCTCAAAGACATCGGCAAATTCGGGGTAGAAGGAGACTTCGCCGCCGGGGTAGAGGGTCCGGCAGGCCTGGTGGGTAAAGGCCCCCTCCACCCCGGGGCAGGCCACCTGGGGCGCGCTCCCCCATCGGGGGGCCTGGGGGGCGGCGGCAATCAGCCGCGCCAGCTCTCCTCCACCGGCCCCTCCCTGCCCGCAGCAGCCCAGCAGGGCGGTGTAGAGCTCTGCCGCCATCTCCCGGGCGGCGGCTGCGGAACTGCCGGTCTCTTCGGCCGCCGCCCGGGCCAGGGCCTCGAGGGCCTCCTCGGCCGGCCTCACAGGGTCTTGCCGCAGAAGTCCACCGTGCGGCCGATTTCCCCCATCACCCCGTCAAACTGGTCGGGGGTGAGGGACTGCGCCCCGTCCGAGAGGGCGTGGCCGGGGTCGTTGTGCACCTCGATGATCAGGCCGTCGGCCCCGGCCACAATGGCAGCCTTGGAGAGGGGCTCCACCAGCCAGGTGATGCCGGTTGCGTGGCTGGGGTCCACCACCACCGGCAGGTGGGAGACCCGCTTGAGGATGGGGACCGCCGAGATGTCGAGGGTGTTTCTGGTGTAGCTCTCAAAGGTGCGGATGCCCCGCTCGCAGAGGATGACGTTGTGGTTGCCCCCGGCCATGATGTACTCGGCGCTCATCAGCAGTTCCTCGATGGTGTTGGCCAGTCCCCGCTTGAGGAGGATGGGCTTGTCGCAGTGGCCCAGCTCCTTGAGCAGCTCGAAGTTCTGCATGTTGCGGGCCCCCACCTGGATCACGTCCACATCGGCAAAGAGGTCCAGGTGCGCCAGGCTCATGATCTCGGTGACGATGGGCAGCCCGGTGACCTGCCGGGCGCGGCGCAGCAGATCCAGCCCCTCGGCCTTGAGCCCCTGGAAGGAGTAGGGCGAGGTGCGGGGCTTGAAGGCGCCCCCCCGCAGGGCGGTGGCCCCGGCGGCCTTGACCCGCCTTGCCACCTCGATGATCTGCTCCTCGCTCTCCACCGAGCAGGGGCCGGCGATCACCGAGAACTGGGTGCCGCCAATGGTCCTGTCCCCCGCCACTGTGACCACCGTGTCGTCGGGGTGGAACTTGCGGTTGGCGTTTTTGTAGGGCTCCTGCACCCGCTTGACCGTCTCCACCACGTCTTTGGAGCTGACCAAATCGATGTCGATGGCGGAGGTGTCCCCCACCAGCCCCAAAATGGTGGTCTGCGCGCCGTACACCGCGCTCACCTGCACCTCTGCCTGCTGCTGGATCCAGTTGGTGAACTCCTCGATCTGGGTCTTGGTGACCCCCTGTTTCAAGATGACGACCATCTCTCTCTTCCTCCCTATTTCTGCAAACAAAAACGCCCCTGGCAGGTTGCCAGAAGCGTTCACTGTTTAAAATTGCCCGAAAAGCCGGGACCTCTAAACGGTTCGCATCGTCTGACACACTGCCCGATCCACGCCAAAAAAGCTCGAGCTAAAAAAGAAGCCCAAGCTGCTAAAGCGGAAAAAGCGGTGTTCCAGATGCGCCATTTTGCCGTCCATCCTTTCGGTCTGTAGGTTTATGATACCCGCATCCCCCCGCTTTGTCAACCAAAACCTTCCGCTTTTTTTGGCGCAAAAAGGGCAGGCCCCATTTCGGCCCGCCCTTTTTCCGCGATAACTATTTGACAAAGATGCCCTTGATGCGCTCCCAAAGGCCCTTTTTCTGGGTGTTTTCGGTGGCGAGGACCACCGGTTTTGCCTCCTCTTTCTCCTTAATCTCGCTGGTCTTGAGCAAGAATTTGGTGCTCACCTCGCTGCCCTCCGGGCTGCCGGAATAGCTGGTAAAGGCCTCCGACTGCTCGACGAGCAGGTCCTTGACCTCCAGCAGTTCGTCCAGGTCGCCGGTCAGGTCGCCCAGCTCACTGCACATAGGGTCGATGCCAGTGGTCTTGTAGGCCTCCATCCCCTCGTTGAGCTCCCCCGTCTTGTCCCGCAGGGTGTCTGCCGCCTCGGCCAACTGGGAGGAGGCAGCGCGGGCGTCCTCGGCGCCCTGCTGCAGCTCGGCGGCCCCCTCGTTCAAATCAGCGGCGCCCTGCTGCAACCGGCCAACTCCGTCTTTGGCATCGTTTGCGCCCGCGTCGACCCCCTCCTGAAGGGCGGCCGCGCCGTCGCTGACGTCCTTGGCCCCGTCCCGCAGCTTCTTGCCGTACTCGGCCAGGGCCTTCTGGGTGGCGGCCAGCTCGGTCTTGGCGTCGCCAAACTCCTTGCCGACGGTGGCGAACACCCCGTCCACCGTCTTGCCCAGGGACTGGGCGGCGGTGCTGATGGACTGCAGGGTCTTGCCGTGGCTCTCCAGGTCGGTCTTCAGCTGGCTAAACTGCTGCCACATCAGGGCCGCCGCCTCTTTTTCGGCCTGGGTGGCGGCAGGGTCGGCGTTCACCGCCGCCACGTAGGCGCCGATGGACTGGCCCAGGGCGGTCATGTCGCCCCCCAGGGTGACCTTCACCTCGGTGCCCGCCTGGGTCATCCCGTCGATCAGGGCCTGCTTGTCGGCGGCCACCTGGGTCTTGACCCCGTCGAGCTGGGTGCCCATCCCGTCGAGTTTTTCGGCCAGTTCGCCCACCTTGCCCTCGACTTGGGTGGTGTAGCCGTTCACCCCCGCCAGCAGTTCCTGGCTGCCGGCGGAGAGCTGGGCAGAGCCCTCGCGCAGCTGGCCCATCCCCAGGCCCAGCTTGTCGCCCAGCTCCTGCACCCCGCTCACCAGCAGGCCGGTGCCGCCTTTCAGCTCCCCAGCGCCGCTGCCCAACTTGGCGACCCCCTGGTCGAACTGCCCCATCTTGTCGGCGAAGAGACCGGTGGCGTCGGCCAACTGGGAGGTGCCGTCAAAGAGCTGGTCGGTGGCGCTTTTCAGCGAGTCCAGCGCCTCACTCACCTCGCCGGCGGAACTGGCCTCTTTCAATTTTTCCAGGGGCAGTTCCCCGGTGGCCCCCAGCATGATGGAGCCCAGCTCAAAGTCGGTGGCGTCGGCCTGGATGGTGAACTGCTCCTGCATGGAAAAGCCCACCGTGTCCTCCACCAGGGAGGCGCTGTGCCCCAAACTCTCCTTTAGGCCCGGGCTGGCCACAAAGGCGACGATCTGGTTTTGCCCCTCGGAGAGGACGCTCCCCCCCTCGCAGGTGACGTTTGAAAAGTGGTCGGTGGGCAGGTCGGCGACCCCGGCGACGATGAAGGGGGTGTAGATGGTCCGGCTCTCCCCGCCCACGGTGGCCTGGCGGGAGAGGTTGTTTTGCAGGGCGATGGTGATCTCCACCCGGCCGCTCTTCCCGGCCAGCTCCTGCGGGGAGATCTCCTCCCCGTCCAGCTTGTAGCTGATGACAGCCGAGACCGGCGGGGTCTTGTCGCTGGTGCCGGTGTAGTAGGCGTCGTTCCCGTCCATATCCCAGGTGAGGACATCGCCGTCGAGCTGGGGGGCGGCCGCATTCTTGACGTTGCGGATGTTCTGCAGGGCGACCTCCTCCCGCACCGAGCGGATGCCCCCGTCGCTGTGGACCCAACTGCTCACCGTCTGGCTGGTGACGGTGCCGTCAGGATTCAAAAAGACATAGACCGTCTCGTCCTTGGTGGTGCCGTCGGCGGCAAAGGCGGGGACAGCGGGCAGCAGGAGCGCTGCCGAAAGGGCGATGCAAGCGGATTTTTTCAGCACATGAGACGTTTTCATACCGTGATTCCTCCCACTACAATTCCTGGTATTCGGGCTCTTTTTTGCGCCCTTTTAGCAGCTTGGCGGCCTTTCTCCAGCCGATGGTCGTCTTGGCGATCAGCGGCTCGCAGAGGATGAGGAGGGCCGGCAGCACGAAGATGATGGAGAGCATGCTGATGATGGCGCCGCGGGCCATCAGCCCGCAGAGGCTCTTGATGAGGTCCATCTTGGAGATGATGGCGACGCCGATGTTGGCGGCAAAGAAGCTCAGGCCGCTGGTGATGATCGAGGGCGAACACTTCTGCACCGTGATGCGGATGGCGTCCATCTTCTCCCGCCCCGCCTGCAATTCCTCGCGAAAGCGGGTGGTGGTGAGGATGGCGTAGTCCACCGTGGCCCCCAGCTGGATGGTGCCGATGACGATCCCCGCCACAAAGGGGAGGGTGGTCCCGGTGAAGAAGGGGATGCCCATGTTGATGGAGATGGCAAACTCGATGGCCAGCACCAGCAGGAAGGGGATGCTCGCCGAGCGGAAACAGACGGCGATGATGATGAAGATGGCCACAATGGAGGCGATGTTGACATTTTTAAAGTCCACCGCCGCCACCTCGATGAGGTCTTTGGTCATGGCCCCCTCCCCCGCCACCACGGCGGTGGGGTCGTAGGCCTTGACGATCTCGTTGATTTGGTCGATCTGGCGGTTCTCCTCGTCGCTGGCGGCCTTGTAGACCGAGTTGACCATCATCAGCTTTTTGCCCCCGGCGTCGATCTGGTCGCGCAGCTCGTCGGGGACGATGTCGTCGGGGATCCGCCCGCCCACGTACTTGTCGTAGGAGATGACTAGGTCCACCCCGTCGAGCCCCTCGATGCGGTCGCTGATCTCCTTGAGGCGGTAGCTGTCCAGCTTGTCGTCCACCAGCACAAAGTGGGTGGTGGTCATGTTGAAGTCATTTTTGAGCTTGTTGGTGCCCACGATGGAGGGCAGGTCCTGGGGCAGGGTCTCGTCCAGGGCGTAGTACTGGTCGGTGTTGGCCTGGGCGATGGCAAAGGGGATAAAGAGGGCCACAAAGGCCACCAAAATGCCCTTGTAGTGCTTGCAGATGAACGAGGGCACCCGTTCCAACTCGTGGATGAGCACCGGGTGGGTGTGCCTGTCGATCGCCCTGTCGAAAAAGAGGATGAGGGCGGGCAGGATGGTGACGGTGCAGATGACCCCCAGCAGCACCCCCTTTGCCATGACGATGCCGATGTCCCTCCCCAACGTCAGGCGCATGGTGCACAGCGCCAGAAAGCCGGCGATGGTGGTGATGGAGCTGCCCGCGATGGAGGTGAGGGTGGCGCTGATGGCCTTGACCATGGCCTCCTCCTTGTCGGGACAGCGCTGCTTCTCCTCCTCAAAGCGGTGGAGGAGGAAGATGGAGAAGTCCATGGTCACCCCCAGCTGCAGCACCGCCGCCAGGGCCTTGGTGATGTAGGAGATCTGCCCCAAAAAGATGTTGGTGCCGAAGTTGTAGAGGATGGGGAAGAGGATGCCCAGCAGGAAGATGAAGGGCACCACGGTGGATTCCAGCCCCAGCCAGAGGACCGCCATGCACAAAAGCACCGCCACCAGAACGTAAAGGGGGGTCTCCTGGTCGGCCAGGGCCTTGGTGTCCTGCACAATGGCGGCCATGCCGCCCAAAAAGCACTGCTCCCCGGTCACCGATTTGATCTGCTCAATGGCCTTCAGGGTCCCCTCTGCGGCCATGGGCTCGTCAAAGCTGATGATCATCATGGTGCCGCTGTCGCTGTAAAAAACGCTCCTCACATCTTCCGGCAACATCTCCCGGGGCACCCCGTTGTCGAAGATGTCGTCGGCCCAGAGGACCTGGCGCACCCCCGGGACCGCAGCCACCTTTTCCTTGAGCTGCGATACCTGGTAGTCCTCCATCCCGTCCACCACCAGCATGGCGGTGGAGGCCATGTGAAAGTCGTCTTCCAGCATGTTCTGGCCGATCATCGAATCCAGGTCGGCCGGGAGGTAGGTGAGTATGTCGTAGTTGACAAAGGTCTTGACAAAGCCGATGGCCGACGGAATGAGCAGGGCCACGGCCACGATCAAAATGGCAATTCGCTTTTTGACGACAAAGCGAGCCGCTTTCTCCTTCATACTTTCATCCCCAATTGCAAAGTTTAGTTTCGGATCATCTTTCGGACCGTCTCAAAGAGCATGGGCTTGAGTTCGTCGATCGGCCCCAACTGACCCAGGACAAGGGAGGAGTAGCAGACGGCCCCCACCAGTTCAACCACCATAAAAATCAGCTGAAAGGCGGCCTTGCGCTCATACCCGCGGCCCTCCAACTGCTCCAGGTAGTAGCTCAACAGCTCGGCGAACTCCTGGTCGACGCCCTCGCCGTCGCCCTTTTCCACCTGGTCACCCACCATGCTCCAGGAGAGGTTTTTGTTGATGACCTTCAGGTCGTTGGGCCGCTCTTTGAACAGCTCGATGACGTAGTCGATGAGAACGATCACCCGCTCGACCCAGTCGTCGAGCTGTTTGAACCGGCTCTCCTGCATCGCCTCTTTAAAGATCCGGCTGCTGCACTTGAAGATCACCTGGTTGAGCAGGGCCTCTTTGTCGGGAAAATAGAGGTAAAACGTCCCCTTGGCGACCCCCGCCCGGCGGGCGATCTGGTCGATGGAGGTCTCGCTGAACCCCTGTTCGCTGAACAGATCGTAGGCCGCCTGCTCCAACCTCTCTTTTTTCTGCTTTTTCTTGTCCTGGATCTTGTCTACCAGCACTTCTTTCGCCTCTCTTTCTGCCGCCGAATCAAAAATGACGATTGGTCACTTTTCTTACAGTTGCTATTGTATGCATGAACTGACCAAAAGTCAACCTTATAAATTGACGATTGGTCATTTTCATCATTTTATCAGCTATGCCCTATTTTATCGCGCCTCTTTTGTGCAGATTTCTCTGCAAAATGGCCGCTTTTCGGATTTTAGCCACCCTCCCCCGCATGGGGGACGACTTCGAGAAGCAGTAGTCCTGGAAAGCATCTCCCACATTTCAATCCAAGTCCCCCTAGGGCGAGCGGAGAGCCGCCCTTTCAAAACACGCCGGAACGCCGTTTGGCAGCAATCGGTCAGGCGGGGTAGCCAGGTCTCGCCCACCCACAACAGGGGATGGTGGCAACTCTATATTGCTGAGAAGTGCCTCCCTCTCTCACCTCCCCTTCCCCCACGGCAGTGAAATGGCAACTCCCGCTTCCTCCGCCCCGCCCCTCTCCCCCTTTACCAGCACGGCAAAAACACCCCTGCGCCGTTGGTGCGGGGGTGAATCAAAAAGAGGCAGAAAAAAACAGCCCGTCGAAACGGACTGTACAAAAATGGTGGAGACGGAGGGACTCGAACCCACGACCTTTCGGATGTGAACCGAACACTCTAACCAGCTGAGCTACGCCTCCATATTTTTTTGTAAAAGAATCAAGCGGCAAATTGCGGCTGATCCAGGTGGTGGAGACAGTGGGAATCGAACCCATGACCTATACGTTGCGAACGTATCGCTCTACCAACTGAGCTATGCCCCCAAATGGATTTGAAAGGCGGCAAAGCACGGGAAGCAACCCGGCAGCACCGCGACTGCAAGAGATATTATATCACAATGGGATAAAAATGCAACCCCTTTTTTCCCTTTTGCGCAAAAAATCCTCCCCTACAAAAGGGGCTCTACCTCCCGCGGCTCCACCACGATGGAGAGGACGATCTGGGTCTGGGTCTTTCCGTAGCGCTGCAGCGACTCGACAAAGGAATCCACCTGGCCGGTGGTGGCAAAACAGGCCTTGAGGAGCATCGAGTAGGTGCCCGCCACATGGTAGCACTCGGTCACGTTGGAACAGCCCTTGACAAATTGGGCAAAGGCGGGCTGGTGCTTGGGGAGGATGGCGATGTTGATGAGAGCGGTGATGGCATAGCCCAACCGCTGGGGGTCCAGCAGCGCCCGATAGCCGGTGATGACCCCCCGCTGCTCCATCCGCTCGATGCGGGCCGACACCGCCGGCGGGGAGAGGAAGACCGCCGCCGCGATTTTTTTGAGGGGAGTGCGGGCATCTCTCTCCAAAATCTCCAAGATCTGTCTGTCAATGGTGTCCACCGGTCGCGCCTCCCCCACTCGCCCCCTCCCGGCAGCCGCGGAAGAGGGGCTTTTTCTCTCTTATTATACCGGCCTCCCCCGCCCTTTGGCAAGTGAAAAAAACAGCGGCTGACAACTCCTTCACAAAGGTGAAGAAAAGAAGGTCGAAGCCCCCTTTGCCTTTTCTTTTTTTCGCCGCGCCCCCCTTTTTGATGGCTTTGTTTTCCATTGCCCGCAAACCCTTTACCCCCGCCCGACCCCGCCGTATACTGAAGGCGAAGTGAGGGGCCAACGCCCCGCAGCAGCAAGGCCGAAGCGAGCCGCCAAGCGCCGCCCGCCGCCTTTTATAAGGAGGAAGCCCTTATGAATACCCGCACCGAATCCGATTCCATCGGCACCCTGCAGGTGCCCGCCGACGCCTACTACGGCGTGCAGTCCCTGCGGGCCAGGCAGAATTTCCCCATCACCGGCCAGCGGATGCACACCCGCTTTATCCACAGCCTGGCGCAGATCAAAAAGGCCGCCGCCCTGACCAACCTCGCCGCCGGCAAACTGGACCAGCGCCGCTGCGACGCCATCTGCCGCGCCTGTGACGACGTGTTGGCCGACCGGCTGATGGACAGCTTCATCGTCGACCCCATCCAGGGCGGCGCCGGCACCTCCGCCAACATGAACGCCAACGAGGTCATCGCCAACCGGGCCATCGAACTGCTGGGCGGGACCAAGGGCGACTACTCGGTGGTCCACCCCAACGACCACGTCAACATGGCCCAGTCCACCAACGACGTCTACCCCACCGCCGGCAAGATGACCGCCCTCGCCCTGCTGCCCGAGGTGCTGGGCGAGCTCGACCGGCTGGCCGCCACCCTGCGGGGCAAGGCCAGGGAGTACGACGACGTGGTGAAGATGGGCCGCACCCAGCTGCAGGACGCGGTGCCCATCCGCCTAGGCCAGTCCTTTGGGGCCTACGCCAGCGCAGTGGAGCGGGCGGCCGCCCGGCTGCGCCGGGCCGAGTCGGAACTGGAGACCATCAACATGGCCGCCACCGCCATCGGCACCGCCGTCAACACCACCCGCTACTACCGCGAGCACATCGTCCCCACCCTGGCGGAGGTCAGCGGCCTGCGCCTGACCCAGGCAGAGGACCTGATCGACGGCACCCAGAACATCGACTGCTTCGTGGCCGTCTCGGGCGCCCTCAAGGCCTGCGCCGTCACCCTCTCGAAGATGGCAAACGACCTGCGGCTCCTCTCCAGCGGGCCCTGCACCGGGCTGGGGGAGATCTCCCTCCCCGCCAAGCAAAACGGCTCCTCCATCATGCCGGGAAAGGTCAACCCGGTCATCCCCGAGGTGGTGACCCAGGTGGCCTTCCTCATCGCCGGGGGGGACGGCACCATCACCATGGCCGCCGAGGCCGGCCAGCTGGAACTCAACGCCTTTGAGCCGGTGGTCTTCTTCACCCTCTTTTTGGAGCTGGATTCCCTGCGGGAAGCCGTGCGCACCTTCACCGACAACTGTGTCAGCGGCATCACCGCCAACCGCGAGCGCTGCCGCCAGTTGGTGGAGGAGAGCGTGGGCATCGTCACCGCCCTCTGCCCCGCCATCGGCTACCAGCGGGCCGCCAGCCTCGCCAAAGAGGCCCTCAAGGTCCACCAGCCGGTGCGCAAACTGGCCGTGGAGGAACACCTGCTGGACGAAAAGTCCCTCGAAGAGCTGCTCGACCCCCTCTCCATGACCACCCCTGGGGACTGATGGGAAAAGAGGGTGCATCCCGCGCGAGAGTGCGGTATACTTGAAGAAGAGAAAACGAGCTGCCCTGCTTTTGGGGCGCATACAGAGGAGGAGACAAGCGGTGAATTACTTTGAAGAGTCGCTGAAAGCCCACGAGAGATGCGGGGGCAAACTGTCGGTGGTGTCCAAGATGAAAATCGAGAACAAGGACGATTTGAGTATCGCCTACACCCCCGGCGTCGCCCAGCCCTGCATCGAGATCCACAAAAACCCGGAAAACGTCTACCGCTACACCAGCAAGGGCAACTTTGTGGCCGTGGTCACCGACGGTTCGGCCGTGCTGGGGCTGGGCAACATCGGCGCGTCCGCCGCCATCCCGGTGATGGAGGGAAAGTGCGCCCTCTTCAAAGAGTTTGCCGACGTCGACGCCATCCCCATCTGCATCGACAGCCAGGACGACGACGTGATCGTGGAGACGATCCGCCACATCGCCCCCACCCTGGGCGGCATCAATCTGGAGGACATTGCCGCCCCCCGCTGCTTTGCCATCGAAAAGCGGCTGCAGGAGGAGCTGGACATCCCCGTCTTCCACGACGACCAGCACGGCACCGCCATCGTCGTCTGCTCGGCCCTCATCAACGCCCTCAAGGTGGTGGGGAAGGAGCTGGGAGAGGTCAAGGTGGTGGTCAACGGCGCGGGCGCTGCCGGCACCGCCATCTCTCGGATGCTGATGGACATCGGCATCCGCCACCTGACCGTCTGCGACCGCTTCGGCATCCTCAACCGGCAGGAGCCGGAAAAACTCAACCCCAGCATGCTGGCGCTGGCCCAGCTGACCAATGAGGAGTGCCTGAGCGGCACCCTGGCCGACGCCCTGAAGGGGGCCGACGTCTTTGTGGGGGTCTCCGCCCCCGGCATCGTCAGCCGGGAGATGGTGGCTTCCATGGCCAAAGACGCCATCGTCTTCCCCATGGCCAACCCCAACCCCGAAATCACCCCCGACGAGGCCAAGGCCGGCGGGGCGCGGATCGTCGGCACCGGGCGCAGCGACTACCCCAATCAGATCAACAACGTGCTGGCCTTCCCCGGCCTCTTCCGGGGGGCGCTGGACGCCCGCGCCGCCCGCATCACCGAGGGGATGAAGGTGGCCGCCGCCTTCGCCATCGCCTCCCTGATCCCCGAAGATGAGCGGGGGGAGGAGAACATCATCCCCAGCCCCTTCTGCAAGGAGGTGGCCCCCGCCGTCGCCAAAGCCGTGCGGGAGGCATGGGAAAAAGAAAACCGCTGATTTTCTCTCTTTTTGAAAGAACCCCCTCCCTTTTATGCCCGGGCCGCCAGCCCGGGCATTTTTCTGTCCCGCCGGCGGGCAACCTTTCCTTTTGCCAGCACATAGGATACCGCGACCACATCTGTGAAAGCGAGGTATTATTTATGTGCAACCGCAACTGTTCATCGCCCTGTTCCAGCTGTCCGCCGCCCCGGCAGACCTGCTGCTGTCCCGGGCCTACCGGGCCCACCGGCCCGCGGGGATGTCCCGGACCCACCGGCCCAGAAGGGCCCATGGGTTGGCCCGGCGCCACCGGGCCTATGGGAGCGCCGGGCAGACCCGGAGCCACCGGCCCGCAGGGGCCGCGAGGGTGTCCCGGGCCCACTGGGCCGAAAGGTTCCACCGGGGCCACCGGGCCGCAAGGGCCCATGGGTTGGCCAGGTGACACCGGACCCATGGGGCTGCCCGGCAAACCTGGAGCCACCGGGCCACAGGGGCCGCGAGGATGCCCTGGGCCCGCCGGACCGAGAGGAGTTACCGGGGCCACCGGACCGCGGGGCCCATGGGGATGTCCTGGACCCACCGGGCCGCAAGGTCCGCGGGGATGTTCCGGGCCCACCGGCCCAGAAGGGCCCATGGGTTGGCCCGGCGACACCGGACCCATGGGACTGCCCGGCAAGCCCGGCGCCACCGGCGCTACCGGACCGCAGGGGCCGCGGGGATGCCCCGGACCCACCGGCCCAGAAGGGCCCATGGGTTGGCCCGGTGACACCGGTCCTATGGGACTGCCCGGCAAACCCGGCGCCACCGGCGCTACCGGACCGCAAGGACCGAGGGGATGCCCCGGACCCGCTGGCCCGAGGGGCACTACCGGAGCCACCGGCCCGCAGGGACCCATCGGTCGGCCCGGCGATACCGGGCCCATGGGCTTGCCGGGCTCGACCGGCGCCACTGGCCCACAGGGTCCGCGGGGATGCCCTGGGCCCACCGGGCCTCAGGGTGCCACCGGACCGCAGGGACCCATGGGTTGGCCCGGCGATACTGGGCCCATGGGCTTGCCGGGCTCGACCGGGGCCACCGGCCCACAGGGTCCGCGGGGATGCCCCGGGCCCACCGGGCCTCAGGGTGCCACCGGACCACAGGGACCCATGGGTTGGCCCGGCGATACTGGGCCAACCGGCCCGAGAGGGATGCAAGGCCTCCCCGGTACGACCGGTCCTACCGGCCCGCAAGGGGCCATGGGGATGCAAGGGCCTACCGGACCCATGGGCTGGCCAGGAGACACCGGGCCCGCCGGTCCGAGAGGCGCGACCGGCCCCGCCGGCCCCCAGGGGCCTATGGGGATGCAGGGGAATACCGGCCCCACCGGGCCAACCGGGGCAACCGGCTCTGCGCCCGACTGCTCTTACGCCTTCTTCTACCAAAACGGCACCCTTCACATCAGCGGCCTGTTCGGCGGGCTGCCGATCGAGGGAGAGGGGCCCCGGACAGATGACATCATCTCCGACTATGGGATCTTTCACATCCTCCGCCCAGGCGTCTACTGGCTCAATTTCGACCTCAACCTCCCGCGCGCCTCTGCGCTGAGCACCCGTTTTACCCTGCAAGTCAACGGAAACGACCTGCCCGGCACCTTCCTGCGCATTGAAAAGGAGGCTGGCGAACCGGGCTTCTACGCGGCGCAGGCGCTCATCCGACTGGAGAGCGCCTCCAGCTTCCGCCTCTCCTCCTCTTCCGCCTTTACCATCTCCTCCACCTCCCCTGACGATACCCTTGCCACCCTGATCATCCACCAGGTGGAATGATCCCCTGCCGCCGGGCGTCCTTTCGTGCTATAATGGCAGTAGACCTTCCAAATCGGCCAAAACGGGCCAAACAGAAAGGATGTCCGCCATGCTGCGTCAGCTCACCCCCCACGTCTTTGTGATGAAACACAACCACGACACCGACCGCCCCGCCCTGGGGCTCATTGCCGGAAAAACCGCCTCTCTGGTGGTGGACGGCGGCAACTCCCCCGCCCACGCCCGCGCCTTTTTACAGGGCATTTCGGCCCTTGGCGTGGCGGCCCCGCGCTATCTGGCCCTCACCCACTGGCACTGGGATCACGTCTTCGGCGCGCCGGAGATGGGCCTCACCACCCTGGCCAACCAGCGCACCCAGCCCCACCTTCTGCAAATGGCCGGCTATGCCTGGGACGACGACGCCCTGGCGCGCCGCGTCGCCCAGGGCGAGGAGATCGCCTTCTGCGCCGAGAACATCAAAAAGGAATTTGGCGCGCAGCGCGCCATCGCCGTGCAGGGGGCAGACATCCTGTTTGACCAGACCCTGACGGTAGAGCTGGGCGGCCTCACCTGCCAACTGATCCACCTGGGCGGGGAGCACAGCGAGGACAGCACCGTTGTCTACTGCCCCCAGGAGGGGGTCCTCTTTCTCGGGGACGGCCTCTGCCAGGAGATGTTTCACGGGGAGTGGAGCTACGACCTGGCCGACTATCGCGCCCGGATCGACAAAATCAAGGACCTGCCCTGCCGCTTTTACGTCAACTCCCACTGGGACGTGCAGGATGCCGGCGAATTCACCGCCTATTACCGGCGGCTCATCGCCCTCGGCGAGCTGGCGGGCGAAAGCACCGACCCAGCCGACGTCCTCGACCGCTATCGCCGCGCCCACGGGTGCGACCCGGACGAGGAGACGGAGGGGGACCTCCTCTCCTTTGTCCACGGCAACCGCAAGCGGCAGGCGGCCAAAAAAGCCAGCCATCAATAAAGAGAAGGGGCGCACCATCTGGTGCGTCCCTTCTCTTTCCCTTTTTCCTTTGTCCCGCAAAAGCAAAATGGCCCGGCAACCGATGTTGCCAAGCCATTTTTTCTGGTGGAGCATAGGAGGATCGAACTCCTGACCTCCACACTGCCAGTGTGGCGCGCTCCCAGCTGCGCTAATGCCCCAGATGTCTACTGCTTTTTTCGACTTTTATAGTATACCAAACCGAGCGATTTCTGTCAACCGTTTTTTTGCCTTTTTTGCAGAAGTGCGGCCCTCCTCCCCTCCCCGCACCCGGCCGCCAAATGGACTGCTCACAAGAAGGCAACTTACACATCAGCCCTTTTCGAGGGGGGGAGCGAAAGACGCCCTTCTCACCCCCTCTCAAACGGGTTACAAAGTGGGTCATACAAAAACAAAACTGCACAACAAATGTTTTTGTTGTGCAGTTTCCATCTGGTGGAGCATAGGAGGATCGAACTCCTGACCTCCACACTGCCAGTGTGGCGCGCTCCCAGCTGCGCTAATGCCCCAGACACTCTGCCGGTTTGACCCGGCAGTAGCTATTATAGCAAATGGGAATTGTCTGTGTCAACACCTTTTTACAAGAAATTTCACTCAATTTTTCCCGGCGGACGAAGGGGTCTCCTCCTTCTTCAAAAGCCCCTTTTTCTGGTAGGCGCGGAAGCTGAAAACACTGGTCACCGCCGCCAGCCCAAAGGAGAGGGCCCCGAACCAAAAGGGCAGCTTGGCGCCGACGGTGTAGATCAGCCCCGCAAAGAGGGAGCCGCCAATCATCCCCACCGCCTTGACGGCGTTGAAGATGCCCGAGAGCTCGCCGCTGGTCTTGCCGGTGGTGGTGTCGCTGGTGACCAGGGTCTGCTGCATGGGGATGTACATCACGTTAAAGAGGTAGAAGATGACGTTGGCGGCGATGAAGGGGGCGGTCCCCGGCACCAGGCAGACGGCCACCAGGGTCGCCGTGCAGAGGCCAAAGACCGGGACGATGCTGCGGCGCATGTCGGTCTTTCTCGCCAGCCAGACGTTGACCGTCAGGTTGATGAGCAGGCCGATGATGCCGATGGCCGCCTTGATGATGCCGTTGTAGGAGGGGGGGAAGCCCAGCTCCGCCTTGATGTAGTAGTTGAAGGCGTTGTCGTAGTCGATGGTGGCAAAGTTGGCGAAGAAGACCGCCGCCAAAAAGAGGCCCAGCGGGGCGGACATCCCCTTCCCCATGGAGACGAATGCCTTCAGGGGGTTGAGGCTCTGCTTAGGGGCGTTCGGCGCCGTCTCGGGCAGCTCCTCGGCCACCAGCAGGGGCATCAAAATGGCGACCAGGGTGATGCCGCCCACCTGCAGGGCAAAGTCCCAAAAGACCGAGCGCTCGCCGATCACCCCGCCCAGCAGGTAGCCGATGGCGGTAAAGACCGAGGTGAGGGCCGCCAGATAGCTCATCCGGGAGGCCAGCTTTTCGGGCTCGCTGTTGTTGGTCAGGTAGGCCATGATGGCCACCATGAAGCCGCCGGCAAAAGCGCCGCCAAAAAACCGGGCCAGCAGGGTCATGGCCGGGGTGGTGGCAAGGCCGAAGAAGAGCTGGCCCAGCCCGTAGCCAAAGGCGGTGATGCCGAACATCTTCAGGTGGCCGATCTTGTCGCCCACCACCCCCCAGATGGGGCAGAAGAGAAAGTTGGAAAAACTCATGGCGGCAAAGGCCACCCCGAACATGTAGTCGGGGAACCCCAGATCCTTAAACAGGGTGGGGGTGATGGGGTGGATGAAGTTGGAGAGGGTCACCTGCACAGCGTACAGAGCAAATAGCAGGGCGATGCTCTTTTTCTTTTTCAAGGGTCAAATCCTCCTCTTGTTGTCGCGGCACAGGCGGGCGGCAGAGCCGCCGCTGGGAGCCCGCTCGCCCATGCCCTCAAAAAGCGGGGGCAACACCCCCGCTTTTTGGCGTCTCCCCCTCAGGGAGGCAAAATCACTTACTTGTAAAACGCCCGGAAGGCCCGGTAGGCCATGTAGACGTCCAGTTTGGACACCACCTCGAAGGGCGCGTGCATCGAGAGCACCGGCACCCCCACGTCGATGACGTCCACGTTGAGGTTTGCGATGTAGAGGGCCACCGTCCCGCCGCCGCCGGCGTCGACCTTGCCCAATTCGCCGGTCTGCCAGAGCACGTTCTCCTGCTCCAGCAGCCGCCGCACATAGCCCACATACTCGGCCGATGCGTCGGAGGTGCCGCCCTTGCCGCGGGAACCGGTGAATTTGGTGACCACCACGCCCCGGTTGAGGTAGGCGGTGTTCATCGGCTCGGTCACGTCGGGGAAGGTGGGGTCATAGGCCGCGTTCACGTCGGCCGAGAGGCAGCGGGAATGGGAGAGGACGTCCCGCCCGTTGGCGCCAAAGCAGGCCGCCAGATCGGCCACAAAGTATTTCAGGTAGGAGGAGTTCAGGCCGGTGTTGCCGTCGCTGCCGGTCTCCTCCTTGTCCGCCAGGATGGTGACGGTGGTGTACTCGGGGGACTGGGCGGCCATCTCGGCCATGAGGGCGGTGTAGGCGCAGACCCGGTCGTCGTGGCCGTAGGCGCCGATCATGCTGCGGTCAAAGCCCACGTCCTGCGCCTTGAAGGCGGGCACCATCTCCAGCTCGGCCGAGAGGAAGTCCCGCTCGGTGATGCCGTACTTCTGGGCCAGGATCTGCATGATGTTCAGCTTGACCTTCTCGGACACCTTGTCGTCCAAGAAGGGGCGGCTGCCGATGAGGATGTTCAGCTCCTCCCCCTTGACGCCGTCGCCCAGCGTCCGCTTCATCTGCTCGGCGGCCAGGTGGGGCAGCAGGTCGGTGACGCAAAACACCGGGTCGTCGGCCGACTCGCCCACGCAGACCGGCACCACTTCCCCGCTCTGCTTGACGATGACGCCGTGCAGGGCCAGGGGGATGGCGGTCCACTGGTACTTCTTGATGCCGCCGTAGTAGTGGGTCTTGAAGAGGGCCAGGTCCTTTTCCTCGTAGAGGGGGCGCTGCTTCAGGTCCAGCCGGGGGGAGTCGATGTGGGCGGCGGCGATGTGCACCCCCGCGCTCACCGGCTGGCGGCCGATGGTGCAGGCGATGATGGCCTTGCCCCGGTTGTTGAGAAACACCTTGTCCCCCGGCTGGTAGGCCGTCTGGGGCACAAAGGGGCGGTAGCCGTTTTGCTGCAGCATGGCGGTGACCTGGGCGGCCACCTCCCGCTCGGTCTTGCCGCAGTCGAGAAACTGCTTGTAGTTTTCGCAGAACAGGTCGGCCTGATAGATTTCCTCCGCGCCCACCTTTTCCACACCGTTTCTGTCGTCCATCAAAAGCTGTTTGGCCAGCTCTTGGCCCTGGGACAGCTCGTTCATCACAATCGCTCCTTCCATCTGCGCAGCGCCTCCCCTGCCGCCTCCTTGGCCGCCTGGGGGCCCGCGCTGTTGTCGATCACCCAATCTGCACGGGCGGCGTAAAAGCGGTCCTCCCGCTGGCTCGCCACCCGATTTCTGGCCTGGTTTTCCGATATATTGTCCCTCGCGACGATCCGCTTTATCCGCTCGGCGGCGCTGCAGGTGACGGCCACCAAAAAGCCGCAGAGGTCGGCGGCCCCCGTCTCGATGAGGGTCGCCCCGTCCACGATCAGGGGCATCTCCCCCTCTGGCCAGCCGTCGATGGTCTCCTTTAGGGCCCGCAGGATGCGGGGGTTGACGATCTCGTTGAGGGCGGCCAGCTTTTCCGGGTCGGAAAAGACCAGCGGCCCCAGCTTCCCGCGGTCGATGACCCCGTCCCTGACACAGCCGGGAAAGGCGGCGCCGATTTCCCCTATGCAGGCGGGGTCCCCGTCCATCACCTCTTTGGCAAAGGCGTCGCAGTCGATGGCGGGGCACCCGGCCTCCCGCAGCCAACCGGTAATCAGGGACTTGCCCGCCCCGGTCTGGCCGGTGACGCCGATGACCCGGGCCCTATCCAAGGTCGATCACCTCGAAGGCGGCGGCCCGCAGCAGCCGGTTGTAGACGGCCAGGGCCACCCCCTCCTCTTTGGGGGAGCGGGCGTAGACCGTCTTGGCCCCCAGATCGTCAAAGTCCCGCAGCACCGCAAAGAGGTGTCTGGCCTGCTCCTCGTCCGACTCCCGGTGCCCATAGGGCACCGCCGGCACCGGGAGCGCCCCCTCCTCGCCGTCAAAGCACATGGCGTAGACGCCCGGCCCGGCGTGGTCTTTCAGGTAGGCGCAGTAGGCGGGAAGATCCCCCTTTAAAATCACCACGTTCGCCTTGGGGGAGTAGTGCTTGTACTTCATCCCCGGGGAGGCCGCCACCTCCCCCTCTCTCAGCATGTGGAGGATGGCCGGGGACGCCTCGCAGCGGCCCAGCACCTCCCGCAACTGTTCCAGGGTCACGGCGCCGGGGCGCAGCAGCTCCGGCACCGGGCCGGCCAGGGAGATCACGGTGGACTCCACCCCCACCTGGCAGTCGGGTCCGCAGACGATGCCGTCGATCTTGCCCGTCAGGTCCCGCTGCACGTGGCGGGCGGTGGTGGGGCTGGGATAGCCCGACAGGTTGGCCGAGGGGGCGGCGATGGGCACCCCCGCCAGCTCGATGAGCCGGTGGGCGATGGGGTCGGAGGGCATCCGGACGGCCACCGTGTCGAGCCCCCCCGACACGGTGGCGGAGACCCGCTCGGTCTTGGGGAGGATGATGGTCAGCGGCCCCGGCCAGAAGGCGTCGGTCAGCGCCTGCGCCTCCGGCGGGAAATCGGCGTAGAGCTCCTTTGCCATCTCCACCCGGTCCACGTGGACGATGAGGGGGTTGTCCTGGGGGCGGCCCTTGGCCAAAAAGACGTTTTTGATGGCCTCGTCGCAGTCGATGCTGGCCCCCAGCCCGTAGACCGTCTCGGTGGGGATGGCCACCACCTTCCCCGCCCGCAGCATGGCGGCGGCCTCGGCCAGCTTGGCGTCGTCGCGGGCGACGTCGTCTATGACAAACAGCTTGGTGTCGATCTCACTCACCCCTAATCCTGCGCCTTGAGCTTCTCCGCCTGGTCGGCGGTGATCAGGGCGTCGATGATCTCGTCCAGCGCGCCGTTGAGGATGGCCTCCAACTTGTACAGGGTCAGCCCGATGCGGTGGTCGGTGACCCGCCCCTGGGGGTAGTTGTAGGTGCGGATGCGCTCGGAGCGGTCGCCGGTGCCCACCTGGCTGCGGCGCTCGGCGGCGATCTCCTCCTGCTGGCGGCGCATCTCCCCCTCGAGGATGCGGGAGCGCAGCACCTTCATGGCCTTGTCCTTGTTCTTGTACTGGCTGCGCTCGTCCTGGCACTCCACCACAATGCCGGTGGGCAGGTGGGTGATGCGGATGGCCGACTCGGTCTTGTTGACGTGCTGGCCGCCCGCGCCGCCGGAGCGGTAGGTGTCTATCTGCAGGTCGGTGGGGTTGATGTCCACGTCCACCTCTTCGGCCTCGGGCAGCACCGCCACCGTCACCGTCGAGGTGTGGATACGGCCGGCGGCCTCGGTCTCGGGCACCCGCTGCACCCGGTGCACCCCGCTCTCAAACTTCAGGCGGCTGTACGCCCCGTCGCCGTTGATGGCGAAGCTGATTTCCTTAAAGCCGCCCAGCTCGGTCTCGCTGGCATACATGATCTCGCTCTTCCAGCCCTTCTGCTCGGCGTACATGCTGTACATCCGGTAGAGGGTGTTGGCAAAAAGGGCCGCCTCGTCGCCGCCGGCGCCGCCGCGGATCTCAATGATGACGTTCTTGTCGTCGTTGGGGTCCTGGGGCAGCAGCAGGATGCGCAGCTCTTCCGAGGTCTGCTCCAATTTCTTGCCGCTCTCGTCGAGCTGTTCGAGGACCATCTCTTTAAAGTCCTTGTCCAGCCCACCCTCGTCGAGCATGGCCTTGGCCTCGTCCCGCTCCTGCCGGGCGGCCATGTGCTCGCGGTATTTCTCCACAATGGGGGTCAGCTGTTTGTGCTCCCTCATCAAGTCCCGATAGCGGTTCTGGTCGGTGACCACCGCCGGGTCCATCAGCAGCTCGTTGAGCTGCTCAAAGCGCTCTTCCGCCGAGCGCAGCCGGTCAAACATATCTGCCATATCTCTTCTTCTCCAACTCTCTGTTTTGTATTTTTACCTGTGTGGGAACATAGCATGTTAGAGTGCAGTCGCTACGATCCCCCCTGCGGTCCCTCTTCCCGCGGCAGGGGGAAGAGCTTCTTGATGTTCTTTTCGCACTTGGAGCGGGGCAGCTCCACCACCCGGCCGCAGCCGGTGCACTGGATCTTGAAGTCCATCCCCGCGCGCAGCACAACGAACTCAAAGGAGCCGCAGGGGTGCTTTTTCTTCATCTGCAACCTGTCTCCGACCCGAATGTCCATCTCTCGCCACACGCCCCTTTCCCAAATCAATAACAGCCGAAAAGCCCTTTTGCCGCCGTGGGACAAAAAGGCCGAATTGCCTTCCCTATTATAAAGGGTTTTCCCCGTTTTGGCAATCTTTATCACCGCTTCCAGCAAATTGGGCGGGCGGCTTTCCCGCGGCTCCCGGCGCATATTTCCCGCCCGGGCGCTCATATACTGATACAGTAAGAAAAAAGGAGGGTTTCACGTTGAATTGTTATGCACCGGAAGGCATGCCCTCGGGCAGGCAGCCTGCCCACTTTGACTGCACTGCCAACATTTCCGAAGCCATCGAGTCGGGGGCCGTGCTGGAAGGCATTGTCCAAAAATGCGACAACAGCTACAATCTCTACATAGATCTGGGGGCCGCCATGGGGGTGCTGCCCTTTCGCGAGAGCGCCATCGGCGCCGATTTGGGGAAGGTGCGGGAGATCTCGGTCATCTCCAAGGTCAACAAGCCGGTCTGCTTCTGCATCACCGGGCTGCGCGAGGGGGCCGACGGCAGGCCGGTGGCCGACCTCTCCCGCCGGCTGGTGCAGGAGGCCTGTCAGCGCGACTACCTGGACCGCCTCGCCCCGGGGGACATCATCGACGCGGCCATCACCCATTTCGAGCCCTTCGGCGTCTTTGTGGACATCGGCTGCGGCATCGTCTCCCTCCTCCCCATCGACTGCATCTCCGTCTCCCGCATCGCCCATCCCCGCGACCGCTTCACCCCCGGCCAGTGGCTGCGGGCGGTGGTCTCCGGGCGGGACGGCCTGGGCCGGATCACCCTCACCCACAAAGAGCTGCTGGGCACCTGGATGGAAAACGCCGCCTCCTTCTCCCCGGGGGACACGGTGCCGGGGGTGGTGCGCTCGGTGGAGAGCTACGGTATCTTCATCGAACTGCTGCCCAATTTGGCGGGCCTGGCGGAGGTGCGGGAGGGCATCCACCCCGGAGACACCGTCTCGGTCTACATCAAGAGCATCCTGCCGGAGAAGATGAAGATCAAACTCATCATCATCGACGACTTCCCCGCCGGGTCCTGCCACCAGTCCCGCCCGCCCCTGCACTACTACTGGGAGGGCGATCACATCGACGCCTTTTACTACTCCCCGCCCAGCTGTCCGCGGGAGATCGCCACCGTCTTCACCCCCCCATCCGGCTGCTAGCGCGCCGCCAAAAAAGGAGGGCCGCCAGGGAACACTCCCCGCGGCCCTCTCTCTTTTTACCCCTCTAGGGCGGCCAGCGCCTGCTCGCAGAGCCGGGCGGTCAGGATGTTGTCCCGGCCGCTGGTGAGGGGCTCCTCCCCCGCCTCGCAGCAGCGAAAGAAGTGCTCCACCTCCCCGGCAAACCCCCGCAGCCAGAGGTCCCGCTCGGTCCCCGAGGCCGGGCCCATGCCCGGCGTCCAGAGGCAGTCCCCCTCGCTCACATCCGCCCAGGGGCGGGGAGAGGCGGCGCTCCGGTGGAGGCGCAGTTCGCAGAGGTCCCTGGCCGCCACAAACCCCTCCTCACAGGTGACGCAGACCCATTCTGTCTCCCGGGTCCAGGCGCTCCGGTTTTCCAGGGAGAGGCTCCCCACCGCGCCGCTGGCAAAGCGGAGGGTCAGGGCGTAGGAACGCCCCTTTCCGCCCGAGCGGACGGCCGAGACCTCCCCCACCTCCCCCATCAGGTAGCGCAGCAGGTCCAGATAGTGGATGGCCACGGCGAAGAAGAAGTCGCGGTCGGTCCGGCAAAAGGCCGAGGCGTCCACCGCAAAGGCCGCCTGCACCGAGCAGGGGTCGCCCAGCTCCCCCCGCGAGAGGCAGTCTTTCAGTCGGCGGTAGACCGGGGCGTAGCGCTTCATAAAGGCCACCATCAGCTGCCGGTCCCCCCGCCTCTCCGCCTCGATCTGGCGGGCCTCCTCCTCGCCAAAGCCCAGGGGCTTTTCCACCAGCACCGATTTGCCCGCCCGCAGGCAGTCGCGGACGATGGCCGGCGCGCTCTCCCCCTGGGTGATGACCGCCACCCGCGAGCACCCCTCCCGGGCGAGCATCTCCCGGTAGTCGCCGTAGGCCCGCCCTTCCGGGAAGCCCCACCGCTCCAGGGTCTGGCGGGAGCGCCCGGCGTTGCGGGTGGCCACCGCCGCCACCTCTCCCCCCACCAGCAAAATGGACGGATAGATGTTGGCCCGGGCATGCCGGCCCGCGCCGACGATGCAGATTTCTCTCTCGTTCACTGTAACTCCCCCTCTCTTTTCCTCCATTGTAGGGCATCGGCGCAGAGAAAACAATCGCCCGCTTTCTATTTTCGGGTTTTGTGGTATAATAACCACAAAGTGACCGTTCCGCCGGGGATGGCCGGGCAGATGCGCAAACGGCTTTTTCCCCCTGTTTCACAGCTAAACCCCGCCGCGCTCTCTCCCCTTGCGGCAGAACAGCCACGAAGCGACGTTCTGCCGGGGATGGCGCAGACGCCCTTTCCCCCTGTTTCCCGGCCAAACCCCGCCGCGCGCTTTCCCCTTGCGGCAGAACAGCCACGAAACGACATTCTGCTGAGGATGACTGGGCAGATGCGCAGACGCCCTTTCCCCCTGTTTCACAGCCAAACCCCACCGCGCGCTCGGCGCTTGCGGCGTCCTGGCCGCAGGACGGCGGAGATGACGAGGCGGCCGGGCCGATGCGCAGATGCCTACCCCCTACTCCCCGCCCCGTGCTCCCTCTTTCCCACACCCTCTTCCCCCGCGGCACTGCCGTCAAAGCGGCCATCTCCCCACCCGGTCGGGCGCGCAGTCCTCATCCCTCTCGCCCCGCGGCCAGACGGCCGCATCCAAACGCCATCAAGCCCTTCTTTCCAAAACGGCATTCCGGAGGTCCCCCCATGAACAAGAACAACGCATTCATCCACGGCATCATCCCCGGCGGGCTCACCACCACCAATGAGATTCGGGTGCTGGTCTGCTGGCTGGCCTCCCGCCAGCCGGAGGGGGTGCCCCAAAATCTCCTCATCGACAGCCTGACCCTCGAAGGGCTGGCCAACTATTTTGAAATCACCGCCGCCATCTCCGCCCTGCTGGAAAACGGCCAGGTCGTCCTCGAGGACGACTGCGTCAAGCTGGACGGGGAGGGCCGTCGCGCCGCCGCGCTGCTGGGGGACGAGATCCCCCCCGCCGTGCGGGAGAAAGCCGCCGCCGCCCTCGACCGGATGGTGGACCTGGCCAAGAACAAGAGCGAGACCGACGTGCAGATCATCAAGGTCAGCGACGGCTACGTCGTCCGCTGCAGCGTGCTGGACATCGGCACCGACCTCTTTTCCGTCTCCCTCTTCGCCCCCACCCGGGAGCAGGCCGAGGGGATCCGGGCCCACTTCCTGCAGGACCCGGGGCGGCTCTACCAGTACAACCTCTTCCTCCTCACCGGGGAGGACTACACCGAATAGACGGGACTTTCCTTTCAAAAGGGCCCGGCGGTCAAAACCGCCGGGCCCTTTTTGGCGCGCAGAGGGGGCGTTATTCGGTGTAGCCCCACTCCCCTTCCATCCGCTCGACAAGGGGTTTTAGGTTGGCCACCGTCTCCCGGGAGAGAAAGTGCTCCACCCGCTCCACCTGTTCCAACTGGTGCGGCGAGCGGTTGAGAAGGCAGAAAAAGCGGGCCAGCAGCTGGTGACGCTGCAGGAGATAGCGCCCCTCCTCCTCCCCCTTGGGGGTGAGGGTGACCACCCCGTATCGCTCAAAGGCCACCAGCCCCGCCCCCCGCAGCCGTCCCACCATCTTGGAGGCGGAGGAGGGCTTGACATTCAGCCGTTCGGCCAGGGCCCCCACCCGCGCAAACCCCTCCGCCGCGCAGAGGCGGGCAATCATTTCCAGGTAATCCTCCATAGAAGCGGAGAGCGCAGGGGGATTTTTGAGCGCATAGCCGCTGAGGGTGTAAAAATCGATGTCGCTGTCCATCGGCGCACCTCCCGGTCCCTGTCACCTTTTTTCCCGCCGGCCAATAAGATAGGGGCAGGAAAGAGAGTTTCCTCAAACCAACTTATACCTATTCGGCCGGCGGCCACAATTATGCCGTCCGCCTTGTCAAAGGAGAGAGCACCATGAACTCCATTCAAGACATAGCCCGTCTGGGCGCCCTGAAAGAGGGGCAGACCGCCCGCGTCAAAGACATCCTGCAAGAGGGCACCATGCGCCGCCGCTTACAGGACATCGGCATCATCGAGGGCACCCGCATCAAGTGCCTGCAAAAGAGCTTTTGGGGCGACCCGGTGGCCTACCTCATCCGGGGCGCGGTCATCGCCCTGCGGGAGGAGGACAGCGACCAAATTTTGGTGGAGACCGTCGGCCTTCACCGCGGCACAGAGGGGCTTAAAAGCTAGCCCCCCTCCCCGGCCCCGATCGGGGCGCCGGGGTACATAGATGCGGCGGCCAGAAGTCCTTTTTGCCCGCCGCCTTTTCCTGCAAACCGCAAAAGAGGAGCTGATATTTCATGGGATTAACCGCGCACTCCACCGGCATGGGGGCCGTGGACCAGGGGCTGCAGATCGCCCGCCGCGCCCCCGGCGACCGGGTGATCGCCCTGGCAGGCAACCCCAACGTGGGCAAGAGCACCGTCTTCAACGAACTGACCGGCCTCAACCAGCACACCGGCAACTGGCCGGGCAAGACGGTGGCCACCGCCCAGGGCACCCATACATATAAGGAGACCGACTACATCCTGGTCGACCTGCCCGGCACCTACTCCCTGCTGGCCCACTCGGCCGAGGAGGAGGTGGCCCGCGACTTCATCTGCTTTGGCGGGGCCGACGGGGTGGCCGTGGTCTGTGACGCCACCTGCCTGGAGCGAAACCTCAACCTGGTTTTGCAGACCATCGAGATCACCCCCAACGTGGTGGTCTGCGTCAACTTGATGGACGAGGCCAAGAAAAAGCAGATCGACATCGACCTGGAGCAGCTCTCGCGCAACCTGGGAGTCCCGGTGGTGGGGGCCGCCGCCCGCAGCGGCAAAGGGCTGCGGGAGCTGATGGAGGCCCTCTCGTCGGTCACCCACGAGGGGCGTCCCACCCCGCCCGACCCCATCCGCTACACCGCCCCCATCGAGGCGGCCATCGCCTCCCTGCAGCCCCTGCTGGAGGGGAGGCTGGCGGGCAAACTCTCCTCCCGCTGGGTGGCCCTCAAACTGCTGGACCAAGACGACAGCCTCACCGCCTCCCTGCGCACCCACCTGGGCTTTGACCCCCTGGCCGACCCCGCCGTCGCCGCGGCGCTGGACGGGGCCCGGGCCCGCTTGGCCGCCGAGGGGATCACCCCGGAAGGGCTGCGGGACCGGGTGGCCGCCGCCATCGTCCTCGCCGCCGAGGGCGCCTGCGCCGACAGCGTCACCCTGCGTCGGGCCGAGAGCCGGGACCGGGACCGCAAAATCGACGCGGTCCTCACCAACAAGTGGACCGGTATCCCCATCATGCTGACCCTGTTGGCGGCGGTGTTCTGGCTCACCATCACCGGGGCCAACTACCCTTCCCAGTGGCTCTCGGACGCCCTGTTCTGGGTGCAGGACCGGCTGACCGACCTCTTTGTCTACCTGCACGCCCCCGACTGGCTACACGGTGCACTGGTGCTGGGGGTCTACCGGGTGCTGGCCTGGGTGGTCTCGGTGATGCTGCCGCCCATGGCCATCTTCTTCCCCCTCTTCACCCTGCTGGAGGACTTCGGCTACCTCCCTCGGGTGGCCTTCAACCTGGACCACCAGTTCAAAAAGGCCTGCGCCTGCGGCAAACAGGCCCTGACCATGTGCATGGGCTTTGGCTGCAATGCCGCCGGGATCGTGGGCTGCCGCATCATCGACTCCCCGCGGGAGCGGCTCATCGCCATCATCACCAACAACTTCGTCCCCTGCAACGGCCGCTTCCCCACCCTGATCTCCATCATCACCATGTTCTTCGTGGGGGCCGCCGGGGGCGCCCTCTCCACCGGGCTGTCGGCGGTGGTCCTGCTGGGGGTCATCGTCCTGGGGGTGGTCATGACCTTCTGGATCTCCCGGCTCCTCTCCCACACCATCCTCAAGGGGGTGCCCTCCTCCTTCACCCTGGAACTGCCCCCCTACCGCCGCCCCCAGATCGGCAAGGTGCTGGTGCGCTCGGTCCTCGACCGCACCCTCTTCGTGCTGGGCCGGGCCGTGGCGGTGGCCGCTCCGGCGGGCCTCCTCATCTGGCTGATGGCCAACATCCAGGTGGGGGACGCCAGCGTCCTCCTCCACTGCGCCCACTTCCTGGACCCCTTCGCCCACCTGTTGGGGATGGACGGGGTCATCCTCATGGCCTTCATCCTGGGCTTCCCGGCCAACGAGATCGTGGTGCCCATCATCATCATGGCCTACATGGCCACCGGCAGCCTCACCGACATGTCAAACCTCTTCGCCCTCAAAGACCTGCTGGTACAAAACGGGTGGACCTGGCTCACCGCCGTCTGCACCATGCTCTTTTGCCTGATGCACTGGCCCTGCTCCACCACCTGTCTCACCATCGGCAAGGAGACCAAAAGCCTCAAGTGGACGGCCATCTCCTTCGCCGTCCCCACCCTGGTGGGGATGCTCGTCTGCTTCACCGTGGCCACCGCCGCCCGGCTGCTGGGGCTGGCCTGACCGACACGCCAAAGGAGCGCCCCGGGCACCAGATCTGCCCGGGGCGCTCCCCCTTTTTGCTATCTCCCCGCCTTCCAGCGGCTGCGCGCCAGCAGGGCAAGGGCAACCGCCCCCACGCCGGCGGCCGCCAAAATGGGGGCGCCGCTGGGCCCGCCCCTGCTCATGGCCAGCAGCGAGGGCAGCCCCAACAGCCCCTTTTTGGACACCAGGCTGACCGAGTAGTAGAGCAGCGGGACCATGTACCCCACCACCTGGTTTTTTGCCAGGGCGAGGGCCAGCATCCCCAGTCCCCCCAGAAAGAGGGCCCCGGCAAAGGCGTCAAACCAGTGCAGGGCGCTCACCTGACAGCCGTTTTGCCCCATCCAGCCCACCAGCGCCGCCAGCAGCGCCGCGGCGGCGGCCGCGCCCAGCAGGGCGCGCACCAGGCAGACCCCGACGGCCGGGGTGCGGCGGGCATCGGCCGTCTCCCGCACGCCGCTGTCCAGTTCCGGCGCGCAGACCGGCACCAGCAGCACCACCCCGATCAAAACGGCCCCCATCTCCAGGGGCTGGGCGGCCGCAGCTGCATCCAGTTCCGCCATTCCAAAGAGCACTGGCAGCAGGGCCAGCAACACCAGGGCCAGCAGCAGGGACGGCAGGCTATACCGCCGCCCGTTGACAGCGGCGATGGACGCGTAGCGCTTTCCCCATTCCACCAAATCTCCCCCTTCTCTTTTGCTCTAAAACAAGGCCCGTCAACAGCATCAGCAACAGCCCCGCCAGGGCGTATACCAGGCGGTTGGCCGCGATCTGCGCCAGCCCCGCCCGGTACTCGGCGTACCCCCCCAACCGGTTGTGGCGGATGAGCAGGGACCAGCCGTAGCCCCCCACCAGATCGCCCGCCCCGGCAAAGAGGGAGAGGTACCACCACGCCCCCTGCACGAAGATGGCGATCGGGGTGTCGGTGCACTCGGTGAGGAAGGCCCCCACCCCGGCAGAGACCAGCACCCCCGGCAGGAGCCAGCCCAGGGAGTAGCTGAAAAAGGCGGTGAGGCTGCCGGAGAGGTCGCCGTTTTTGGCCAGCACCACCGCCGTCATCCACCCGGCCAGCACCAGCACCGCCCCCATCACCGTGGCGATCACGGCCCCAAAGCGGGCCGCCGTCAGGGCGAGGGAGGAGACCCGGCGCGACCAGACGGCCTCCCGCGCACCGGCGCGCCGGTCTTTCAGCCAGAGGGCCGCCGCCACAAAGGCGGGGAGCACCGCCAGGGGGATGCCCATGTAGTCGCAAAACAGCCGGGCATAGGCCCCCGTCACCCGGTCCTCCTCCACCATCTGGCGGTACTGTTCCAGCGCCTCTTCATAGCGCAGGGGTTCCCTGCCAAAGCCGGCCAGCTTTTCAGCCGCGTAGGAGGAACCGCCCCCCAACAGCTCGTCGGCCTCTCCCATCAGCCGCACAAAGTCCTCCCTGGCAAGGCCCGGGGCCAGGGTGAGGGAGGGGGCCGTCTCCTCCCCCTGCGGGACCTGCACGGCAAAGGAGCCGTCCGGCTGCCGCTCCCCCCCGCCGACGGCGAAACCGGCGGGCTGGGCGGCCGCGGCCAACTCCTCCTCGCTCCTGCCGGTCAGCTCAGAGAGGAGCTCCCCCATCCGCTCGCGCCCCTCCTCCTTGAGGCGGACGGTTTTGACAAAGCCAAAGGGGTAGGTCTTGTACCGGTTCTCCCCGTACTCCCCCGCCAGGGACTGCAGGGCCGCGGGGATGGCCTTCTCCCAGTCCACCCGGTCGGACGCGCCGTAACTCGCCAGGCCGGGCTGGGGCTCTTCCAGCGGCTTCAGCCCGGCCATGAACTGGGTGGAGAGGAAGGCCAGTAGCGCCGCCACCAGCAGCCAGAAGGGGAGTCCGGTGACCACCCGTCTGCACTCCTTTGTAAAGAGGGACCACCCGCTCATCTCCCCTCACCCCCTCTCTCCTCCTCGGCGAGAAGGGCGAGATAGCCGTCCTCCAACCCGGGCATGCAGGGGGTGGCCGCGGGCAGGGGCGGCCGATCGCCAAGCACCCGGGCGACAAAGCCGCTGCCCTCCTGCAGGGCGGCGGTCACCGAGAACCGCTCCTTGAGCGCTTCCAACTGGGCGCGGCTCACCGAGACCTGGTAGACCTGCCCCTGGGCCCGCTCGGCCAACCCCTCGACCGAGCCGCTGTACAGCAGCCGTCCCCGCTCCAACACGGCGAGGTTTTCGCAGACGGCCTCGATGTCCCCCACGATGTGGGTGGAGAGGAGGACCACCCGGTCGCTGGCCACCTCCCCCAGCAGGTTGCGAAAGCGGATGCGCTCCTCCGGGTCCAGCCCGGCGGTGGGCTCATCCACGATCAGCACCCGGGGGTCGTGCAGCAGCGCCTGGGCGATGCCCAGGCCGCGCGCTGGGAGTAATCCACGGTCAGCTCCCCCGCAAAGCGGACCTGGGCGCTGTGCTGGCGGCGGCTCTCCCGCCGCAGGTGGGCGGCCACCCGGGCGCTGAGCTCCTGCATGGCAAAGGGCTTGCTCACGTAGTCGTCTCCCCCCGCCGAAAAGCCGGCCAGCTTGTCCCCCTCCTCGACCCGGGCGGTGAGAAAGAGGATGGGGCAGGCCAGGAAGTCCCGCACCCGGCGGCAGAGGTCCAGCCCGTTCATCCCCGGCATCGAGACGTCCAGCAGCACCAAATCGGGCCGGCGCTCTAGCAGGGCCAGGGCCTCCTCCCCGCTGGCGGCCGTCAAGACCCGGTAGCCCTCCAGCAAAAAGGCATCCCGCAACATGGCGCGGATGTCGGCCTCGTCGTCCACGATCAGCAGTGTCTCTCCCATCTCACAGCACCCCTTTTTTCAAACAGTCTACTCGGCAATTCTCAACTTTTTATCAATTTCGCGGGCGCCCCCCGCTATCTTTGTAAAGGGGAGGGGGGACAGGCCCTCCTCCCCCCCACGAGTATAGCACATCTCCCCCCTCTCGCCAAAGGGAGCATTTGTATCAATTGACAGACAATGGATTGAAATATCGTGAAATATGTGCAAACTGTACTGATTTCGTTGACCTTTGTCTGTGTTTGCTATACAGTAGAGAAAAAGGGGAGAAATCTCTCTCCCCGCGGTGAGAGGGGGCGCCCTCCCCTCTCTTGACAAGGAGTGACCGCTGTGAAAAACAGATTGAAATTGCTCGAGATCGACCCCCTTCTCGCCCCGTTTGAGGGGGACATCCGCCTGCGGGACGAGCGGTACCGCGGCGTCAAAAAACAGCTGCTGGGCGGCGGGGGCAGCCTCTCCGACTTCGCCAACGGCAGCCTCTACTACGGCTTTCACCCCACCGAAGGCGGCTGGGTCTACCGGGAGTGGGCCCCCCACGCCGAGGCAGTGCACCTCTTTGGCGACTTCAACGGCTGGGACCGGGAGGCCCACCCCTGCCGCAAACTGGAAAACGGCAACTGGGAGCTGCGGGTCAAGGGCCCCGTCCCCCACCAGTCGGAAGTCAAAGTGCAGATCACGGCCGACGGCACCTTCTTTGACCGCATCCCCCTCTATGTGCGCCGGGCGGTGCAGGACCCCCTCACCTTCGGCTTCAACGGGCAGATCTGGTGGCCCGACGAGCCCTTTGTCTGGACCGACGGCGACTTTGTGCGCCGGCGGGACACCCCGCCCCTCATCTACGAGTGCCACGTGGGGATGGCCGGGGAGGAGCCCAAAGTCTCCTCCTTCCGGGAGTTCACCGAGACCGTCCTCCCCCGGGTCAAGCGGCTGGGCTACAACACGGTGCAGTTGATGGCGGTGATGGAACACCCCTACTACGCCTCCTTCGGCTACCAGATCTCCAACTTCTTTGCCGTCTCTTCCCGGCTGGGCACGCCGGAGGACCTGAAGGCGCTCATCAACACCGCCCACGGGATGGGGATCGCCGTCCTTTTGGATCTGGTGCACTCCCACGCGGCCAAAAACACCGCCGAGGGGATCGCCGCCTTCGACGGCACCGAGTACCAGTTTTTCCACGCCGGGCCCCAGGGGGACCACCCCGCCTGGAACACCAAGCTCTTTGACTACGGCAAGCCCCAGGTGCTCCATTTCCTCCTCTCCAATTTAAAATACTGGCTCACCGAGTACCACTTCGACGGCTTCCGCTTCGACGGGGTCACCTCCATGCTCTACCACGACCACGGCCTGGGGGAGAGCTTTGACTCCTATCAAAAATACTTCAGCATGAACACCGACGTGGAGGCGGTCACCTATCTGCAACTGGCAAACGACCTCATCCGCGAGGTCTCGCCGAACGCCGTCACCGTCGCCGAGGACATGAGCGGGATGCCGGGGATGTGCGTCCCCATCGCCGACGGGGGGATCGGCTTTGACTACCGCCTCTCCATGGGGGTGCCCGACTTCTGGATCAAGACCCTCAAGTCCCAGAAGGACGAGGACTGGGACCTGGGCAAGATGTGGTTTGAACTCACCACCCGCCGCCCGCAGGAGAAAAACATCGGCTACTGCGAGAGCCACGACCAGGCCATGGTGGGGGACAAGACCCTCATCTTCTGGCTGGCGGACGCGGAGATGTACTGGCACATGGACCTAAACTCCCACAGCGACGTCATCGAGCGGGCCATCGCCCTGCACAAAATGATCCGGCTGGTGACCTTCTCCCTGGCGGGGGAGGGCTATCTCAACTTCATGGGCAACGAGTTTGGGCACCCCGAGTGGATCGACATGCCCCGGGAGGGCAACGGCAACAGCTACCAGTACGCCCGCCGCCAGTGGAGCCTGGCCGACAGCCCCTTCCTTCGCTACCAGCACCTGCAGGCCTTTGACATGGCCATGATCGACCTGCAAAACAGCGGCAACCTGCTGGGCGCCCCCTCCAACCTGCAAACACTCAGCCACAACCGCAAGCTGCTGGTCTACCGCCGGGGCGACTACCTTTTCGCCCTCAACTTCCACCCCGTGAACGACTGCAAGACCAAGCTCCCCCCGCCGGAGAAGGGCCGGGTCTGGCAGCCGGTGCTCCACACCGCCGAAACGCGTTTCGGCGGCTGGATGGAGAGCGGCGACCTCCCCCCCGCCGGGCCGGAGCCCCTCTTCCTCCCCCGCCGCAGCGGGGTGGTCTACAAACTGTCGTAACGGCAGGCCCGGCTGGCACAGCATCCGGCCGGCCGTGAGAAAGGAGTGCTTTTCCTTGAAAAAATCGGTCAAACAGCCCGCCGGGCTGGTCAAGTCCTCCAAGTCCATCGCCCGCTCGCTGGCCTTTGTGGGCTCGGTCGTCTCGGTGGGGGCGGTGGTGGTCTCCGCGGTGGGCGGCCTCTTTGCCTACAAACTCTACCGCACCCTCTCCGCCGCGCAGAAAGCCCTTCCCAAGATGGAGCGGGCGGCGGAACTCTACATCGCCCAGAGCGCCCGGGAGGGGGAAGACGCCTCCCCCCGGCTTGACCCGTAACTGCAAAACGCCCCTTCCGCCCCGCCGGGTCGCCCCCGGCGGGGCGGTTTTCTTTTCCCCTCCCACTCGCCGCCCAAAACGCGCCCGGACAGGGGACCATTTCTTCCAATCTTTTCAAAACAGGCTGCATGAACTTTGCGGGTTTATTTTGTGCACCTTTTATAGTCCCCCTTCCCGCTCGCCCCTCTCCCCGCCCCCTCGGCCCGCCCGGGGAGCGGGTTTGTCCCCCTTTTGTCACCACAGGGGAAGAGGGGGCGGATTTCGGTGACCGTTTTGTGAAAACAAAATAAAAGAATTGCCGCATCTCCCCCCGCCGTGTAAAATGTTGATAGATTGTGTGTTTTTCAAAGGCCACCCAAGAGATTAGAATGCGGAGGAATGGGAAGATGAATCGCGATTATGTCTACAAGTCCCAGGACATTGTCAACGAGGTAAAAAAAGCCGTGATCGGCAAAGACGACGTGGTCACCAAGGTCATGCTTGCAGTGCTGGCCCGTGGCCACGTTTTGTTGGAGGACATCCCCGGCGTGGGCAAGACCACCCTGGCGGTGGCCTTCTCCAAGGCCATGAACCTGAACTACAACCGGGTGCAATTCACCCCCGACGTCATGCCCTCGGACGTGACCGGCTTCTCCATCTACGACAAGGAAAAGCAGGAGTTTGTCTACAAGCCCGGCGCGGCCATGTGCAACCTCTTTTTGGCCGACGAGATCAACCGCACCTCCTCCAAGACCCAGTCGGCCCTGCTGGAGGTGATGGAGGAGGGCAGCATCACCGTGGACGGGGTCACCCGCCAGACCCCCCGGCCCTTTGTGGTCATCGCCACCGAAAACCCCATCGGCTCGGTGGGCACCCAGCTGCTGCCCGAATCGCAGCTCGACCGCTTTGCCGTCTGCCTCACCATGGGCTACCCCGACGCGGAGAGCGAGCTGAACATCCTGCGCGACCGCAAGGGCCACAACCCCCTCGACGACATCGAACCCATCGCCGACGGCGAGGAGATCATGGCCATGCAAAACGAGGTGGACGAGGTGCACGTGCACGACGACATCTACCGCTACATCACCGAGATCGCCGCCGCCACCCGCAACCACCCCGACCTGCGGCTGGGCCTCAGCCCCCGCGGCACCCTGGCGGTGGCCAAGATGGCCCGCGCCAACGCCTACTACCTGGGGCGCGAATACGTGGTGCCCGACGACGTGCGCGCCGTCCTCAAGGCCACAGCCGGGCACCGGGTGCTGCTCACCTCCAAGGCGGGGGTGGCCGGGCTGACCGGCGGCGACATCCTGGAGAAGATCCTCGGGGAGATCGAGCCCCCCTCCATCCAGCAGCCGGCCCGCCCCCGGCGGGACCGCTAGGGGCCGGGCGCCATGTGGTTTCGCAAATGCGTCTACGGCCTGCTGGTGGTGGGGATGGCCCTCTTCTCGGTCTTTTACAAGGACTACCTCTCCTACCTGACCTTTGCCATCACCCTGCTGCTGCCGCTGCTGCTCTACATCCTGCTGCAGGTGGCGGTGCGCTACACCAAGATCTCTCTGGCCTGCGAGCACTACTCGGTGGTGGCGGGGGACTTGCAGACACTGCACATCAAGGCGCGGGTGCGCTCCTTCCTGCCGGTGTCCGAGTGCCGGGTGACCCTGGTCTGCCGGCACCAGTACTACGGGGGGGAAGACGTGCAGACGGTGGTCTTTCCCCTCTTCCCCCTCAACCGGCAGGACTTCACCTTCCCCATCCGGGCCCTCTACGACGGCAACGCCGTCATCGAGGTGCGCTCCATCGTCTACTTCGACGCCTTCAAGCTCTGGAAGCGCCGGGCCAAAGAGCTGCCCGACCCGGTGCCCTTCACCGTGATGCCGGTGATCTATGAAATCGAGTCCAACATGGCCCAGCGCCACGCCCTGGGCGAGAGCGACACCTTCGACCAGAACCGCTTCGGTGACGACTACTCCGAGACCTTCGGCATCCGCGACTACCAGCCGGGCGACAAGCTGCAGCGCATCCACTGGAAGCTGACGGCCTCGCAGGGCCGGTTCATGGTGCGCCAGGGCAGCTACCCCCTGCAAAACGCCCCCCTGCTGCTGCTCGAACTCTGGGCCGACCCCAGCCGCCCCCGCTATAAAAAGGAGTTGAGCGCCGCCCTGGACGCCTGCGCCTCCCTCTCCTTCTACCTGCTGGACCAGGTGGGGGAACACCAGCTCTGCTGGTGCGACGAGAGCGGGCTGCACCGCTACCCCGTCCGGGCGGAGGAGGAGGTGCTCGACGCCCTGCAACAGGTCTTTGGCGCCAAGCCCTACGCCGACCGGCCGCACATGCTGCAAGACTACTACCTCGACCAGTTGGCGGGGACCGAGCCCTACGCCTTCTACGTCACCCCGAATCTGACGGAGGAGGTGGCCAAGGACGACCGGCTGCGCAGCTTTGGCGACAGCTTCACCATCTTCTACACCAACCCCGACGGGGGGGAACAGGCCCAGGGGCCGGGGCTGGTGCCCATCGACCCCGACCAGGTGGGCGCGAGCCTGCAAAATCTAATGCTGTAAGGAGGGCCCTGTCTTGTCAAAAAAATCCGCTTCCCGCGCGCCCTCCCGGCGCAAGGACGTCGAGCCCGGGCAGAACAGCGGCCTCTTCTTTCAAGAGGGCGCCTCCCTCGCCTTCCGCTGGGAGGTCCCGGGCTTCAGCTATTTTGCCACCATCGTGCTGGCCTTTCTCTGCCTGCTGGGCTTTGCCAGCACCTTCTCGACCATCTACAAAATCGACCAGTCCCACTCCAACTTGATGTTGGGGGTGGCGGTCTTCCCCCTGCTCTTCGGGCTCATCTACTTCAACAAGTACACCACCCGCATCGGCCTCCCCATCGCCTTTGCCGGCTTTGCCGGGGTCTGTGTCTGGATGGGGGACCGCCTGATCCCCAGCGCCTACATGGCCTACAACGCCCTGGCGGCGCGGATCAACACCCGCATCCCCACCGAACTGCCCTATGTCTCCTACTCCTTTGCCGAGACCGACAGCTCCGACCTCTGTTTCATGCTGGTCTTCTTCCTCCTCTCCGCTGGCATCTGCTGGTTCATCCTCCGCCGGCCCAGCCTGCCCATGGTGCTGCTCCTGAGCTTCCCCGTCATCGAGGTGGGGATGTTCGTGGGGCTGGTGCCCGCCTACTTCTCCTTTTTGCTGCTGGTGGCGGCCTACGCCGGCATCGGCGCCATGCAGGTGGTGCGCCAGCGCCGGGGGGAGGGGGAGTTCATCCGCCCCAAAAAGAAAAAGGATGTCCTCTTTTACAACGGCGGGCACCGCAAGTGGCTCTCGATGATCGTCTCGGTCATCCTGATCGCCGCCGTCTGCCTGAGCATGGGCGGGGCCACCGCCCTGCTCACCCCGGCCCTCTACGACTCGACGGCGGTGCAGAACTTCCGCGACGACATGGCCGAGGCGTTGGAGGACTTCCCCCTCAGCGGCAATTTCGGGGGCGCTTCCGGCGGGCTGACCGGCGGCAAGCTCTACGAGGTGGACGGCCTGCGCTACACCGGCCAGACGGCCCTGCGGGTCACCGGCCCCTATTTTGGCGACGCCTTCTACCTGCGGGGCTTTGTGGGGGGCGAGTACATCGGCACCGCCTGGCTCCCCGCCGACATGGCCAGGGAGACCCAGCTCACCCAGGAGATGTACGACACCTTTGAGGCCAGCGGCAGCCACCCCCAAAACCTGCAGGGGGAGACCGTCTCCCTGGCCCGCAAGGCCTTCAGCAACCAGGTAAAGCGCAGCGTTCTCTCCCACGTGAAGGTCGAAAACCGGGGCGCCAATTCCGATTACACCTACACCCCCTACAACGGCCTTTTCAGCGAGGACAACGTCACCTTCTCGGGGGAGGCAAACGTCTCGGTCAAGAGCAAAAAACGCAAGTACGAATTCGACTACTTTGCCCTGCCCAGCATGTTGGAGGTGGGGAGCCTGCGCCACGACGCCGCCTCGGCCAGCGACGACCCCGCCGATTACACCGAGCGCCTCGCCGCCTACGAGGCCTATGTCCACCAGACCTACACCGAGCTGCCCGACGAGGGGCTCTCCAGCATCCGCACCGCCTGCACCCCCGAAAAGTACCAGGAGCTGGGCGGGCTCGAGGGGTACTCCAAATACGTCCGCACCCTGCTGCAGTCGAACAAGATCTACGATATGAACCCGGGCAAGGTGCCCGAGGGCGAGGACTTCATCACCTACTTCTACGACCAGATGGACGGCGGCTTCTGCGTCCACTACGCCTCGGCGGCGGTGGCCATGTTCCGGGCCGCCGGCGTCCCCGCCCGGTATGTGGAGGGGTACTTGGTCAAGGGCGACACCTTCTCCAGCGGCAAGGACGCAGGGGACCAACTGGTCTACGACATCGGCGGCGAAGCCATCTCCAACCCCGCCCGCCAGGTGGATGTGCTGGATTACAGCGCCCACGCCTGGGCCGAGGTCTATGTGGACGGCTACGGCTGGATCCCCATGGAGATGACCACCACCTTCCGCGACCCCTACGACGGGTACAGCTATCCCCTCCTCTCGGGCGACCGCTCCCCGCTGGAGAGCGAGGGAGACCCCAAGGCGGAGGAGAATGTGGGCGGGGTGGACGGCCCCCAGACCATGCAGGAGAAGTTCCTGGGCTTCCGCTTCGGGGACACCTGGCTCGGCCGGCTCCCCCTCTACCTGATGATCCCCCTCTTTGTGGGGGCGCTGCTCGCCCTCTTCCTCGCCGCCCTCCTCCTGCGCGCCGGCATCGTCCGCGCCAGGCGCGCCGGCCGGTACCGCCGGGCCGACGACACCCAGAAGATCCTGCTCGACTACGGGCGGCTGGAGCGGGTGCTGCGCTACCTGGGCGAGGACAACCGGCAGCATCTGCCGGTGGACGAGTACGCCGCCTCCCTGCAGATCCGCCACCTGACGGTGCGCGAGGGCGACTTCGCCAAGGCCCTGGAACTGGCGCAGAAAGCCCGCTTCTCCAAGGGCGGCTGCACCGCCGAGGAGCGCCGATGGATGGAGGCGTTTGTGGCGCATTTCAGCAAACGGGTGTACAAAGACCTGTCGCTGCCCAAACAGTTCTCCTTCCGCCTGCTCCACCTCAGCTAGACCCCATCTGTTCATCACAGCGCAGGGAGGGGGCGCGGCTCTTTGAGCCGCGCCCCCTCCCTCTCTCTTTTTGGCCGGTCACCGCCTGCACATCCTCTGCAGTTGGGCGGTGTCCAGCAGGTTCACCGTCTGAAAGACCCCCTTGTAAAAGACGGCCCAGTTGTTGAACGCGCAGGGCAGCTCCTTGGCCTTTTGCAGGCTGTCCACCTGGATGAGGGACACCGGCAGGCCGTTCTCGCGGCAGTAGGCCTCCACCCGCTCCACGCTTCTCGCAACGTAGGGGCACTGCATGTCGTAGTAGACGATCAGCTCCTCACCCTCGATGCGCTCCCTCTTGGCGTTCGGCGCAAAGGAGGGCGCCGTCCCGTCAAAGGAGAGGGCCAGCAACTCGTACCCGCTGGCGGTGGTGTCCACCACCTCAAAGCCAAACCCCTTGGCGAAGGCCTGGTCGGAGAGCCAGGACTTCTGCTTGCTCGCCCCGAGCATGCAGACGCCGGAGCGCCCCCTTTTCCGGGCGTCCGCCAGGCAGTACTCCATCAGGGCGCGCCCGTACCCCTTGCCCCGGTGGGCGCCGGTGACCCACAGGCAGTACAGGTAGTCGTAGTTTTCGCCGATCACCGGGACCCAGGCCGTCTCCAGGGGCGCGTACTCGATGAAGACGGTGGCCTTTGCCTCGTCCAGCTTGCGAAAGACGTGCCCCTCCTTCAGCCGCTGTGCGAGCCACTGCCGCTTTGCCTCCACCCCCGGGTGGACCACCTTGCTGCGAATGATGCAGCACAGGTGCTCGTCGGCGAGGTTTTCCTCCGTTAAGTTGATAAAACGCCCTTCCATCTGCGCCCCTCCCCCTTCTCTCGCCGGCCCACCCTTCTTCGGGCGGGCCAGTCTCTTTTGACCAGGATAGCACATCTGCCCGCCCCCCTCAACCCGGCTCTCCCCCTTTTTCGACAGGGCGCGCAGACAGGCCGGTGCCCTGCGCGCGATTTTATGGTATAATGTCTTTTATATAGCCGTAGATCCGGACTGGTCGGGCAGATGCACAAACTGCCTTTGTCCCCACCTCTACGGCCAGCATCGCCACGCGCTTTGCATTTGTAGCCTTCACCGCCCCAGTGCGACTGTAAATCCGAAACAGCCGGGCAGACACACAGGTCGCCTCTATTCCCCACCTCATGGCCAGCACCGCCACACACTTTGCGCTTGTGGGCTTCCTTACCGCTGCACGGCCGTAAAGTTGGGCTAGCCGGGCAGACACGCAAACTGCCTCTGTTCCCCACCTTCGCGACCAACACCGCAGCGCACTTTGCACTTGCAGACTTCCCTACCCCAGCGCGACCGCGAAGTCAAAATAGCCGGGCAAACATGCAAACCGTCTCTGCACCCACATCATGGCCAGCACCGCAGCGCACTTTGCACTTACAGACTTCCCGCCCCAGCGCGACCGCGAAGTTAAGACGGCCGGACTGACACACACACCGCCTCTGTCCCTGCCTCCACGACCAGCGCCGCCGCACACGTTGTGCTTTGTAGGCTTCCCCGCCCCGGCGCGACTGTAAATCTGTGTAGGCCGGGCAGACACGCAAACCGCCTCTGCCCCCGCCTCATAGCCAATGCCATCACGCGCTTTGCGCTTGTGATATAATAACCGTGACCCTTCAATGACCGAAAACATCTTTCCCGGCTTCCCCGCACCGGGACGGGTGGGACCACTTTCCCACCGCCCCGCCTGCGGGGGCAGCCTCTCTCCCCGCAGGGAGGAGCGCCGCCCAGAGCCATCCTTTCCCGCCCCCGCGGCCAGTCTCTTTTTTGGGGGGCACACATCACCGGGCCCCGGCCCGCCACAATGGGGTATTGACTGAAATGCTGAAGAAAAACGACGAACTGGAACTGCTCATCACCGGCACCACCCACGACGGCAGCGGGGTGGGCCGGCATGAGGGCTTTGCCCTCTTTGTATCCGGCGCCATCGAGGGGGAGCGGGTGCAGGTGCGGGTGCTCAAGCTGCTGAAAAACTACGGCTTTGCCCGGCTGCTGGCGGTGCTGGAGCCCAGCCCCGACCGGATCGACAGCGACTGCGCCCTCTGGCCCCGCTGTGGGGGGTGCGTCTACCGGCAGATGACCTACCGCAAGGAGCTGTCCATCAAGACAGCGGCGGTGGAGAGCTGCCTGAAAAAGGGGGCGGGGATGGAGCGCATCCTTCCCCCCTGCCTCCCCAGTCCCCGGCGGGAGGGGTATCGCAACAAGTGCCAGCTCCCGGTCGGCCTCGACCGGGATGGGCGGGTGGTCTGCGGCTACTACGGCAAAAACAGTCACCGCATCGTCCCCCTGCAGAGCTGTTCCCTCCACCCCCCTGTCTTTGACCGGATCGCCGCCAGCTTCTGCCGCTTTTTGGAGAGCCACAAGATTTCGGTCTACAACGAGGAAAACCAGCGCGGGCTGGTGCGCCACCTCTGCCTGCGCCTGGCCCAAAAGACCGGGCAGATCATGATGACGGTGGTCATCAACGGGGACCGGCTGCCCCACAGCGGCCAGCTGGTGGACGCCCTCACCCGCCAATTTCCCGACATCCGCAGCATCTATCTCAACCACAACCGCCGGGCCACCAACGTGATCATGGGGCAGGAGTGCACCCTCCTCTGGGGGGAGGAGCGGATCGTGGACGAGCTCTGCGGCATCCGCCTGGCCCTCTCGCCCCTCTCCTTCTACCAGGTCAACCGGGACGCGGCGGAGACCCTCTACACCCTCGCCGCCAAGATGGCCCAGTTGAGCAGGGAGGACATCCTCCTCGACCTCTACTGCGGGGTGGGCTCCATCGGCCTGACCATGGCCGGCCAGGTCAAAGAGGTGTACGGGGTGGAGGTCGTCCCCGCCGCGGTGGAGGACGCCCGGAAAAACGCCGCCCTGAACGGCATTGAAAACGCCCAGTTCATCTGCGGCGACTGCAAGGACGCGGTGGACTACTTCGCCCAAAACGGCATCTCCCCCACCGCGGTGGTCCTGGACCCGCCCCGCAAGGGCTGCGACGTCCACGTCATCGACGAGGTGACCCGCCTCGCCCCCGACCGGGTGGTGATGATCTCCTGCAACCCGGCCACCATGGCCCGGGACGTGGCCCTCTTTGCCGAGCGGGGCTATACCGCCCAACAGATACAGCCGGTGGACCTCTTCCCCCGCACCTCCCATGTGGAGTGCGTGGTGCTGCTCTCCAAAGCCGGCGACTGATGATCCACAAATAGGGGGAAGGTGCAGATGTCATCTATCAAAGAGCGGGCCAAGCAGCTAAAGGCCGACATCCCGGCCGTCTTCATCGCCCTTAAAGACAGGGAGACCCCCTTTTTCGCCAAGGCGCTCGCCGCCCTGACGGTGGGCTATGCCCTGTCGCCCATCGACCTCATCCCCGATTTCATTCCGGTGCTCGGGTATCTGGACGACCTCCTCCTGCTGCCGGCCCTGGTGGCCCTGACGGTCCGCTGCATCCCGGCCGACGTCTGGGCGCGGAGCAGGGAGCGCTCATCCAATATCTGGCAGGACGAAAAGCCCAAAAGGTGGTACTTCGCCCTCCCCGTCCTCCTGTTCTGGCTCCTCATCGCCTGGCTCGTCGTCAAGGCGGTGTGGCGCTAGGACTTTTTCCCACCGATCCCCGCCCCGCCCAGTGGGCAGAGAGGAGACTTTTATGAAACTTCTGTTCCGACAGCGCTTTTTCTCCTGGTTTGACAGCTACGACATCTACGACGAGTGGGGCGTCTCCCTCTTCACCGTAAAGGGGCAGCTCTCCTGGGGGCACCGGCTGGAAATTTACGACACCCAAGACCGGTATCTGGGGCAGGTCAAGGAGGAGGTGCTCACCGTTCTCCCCCGCTTCGCCCTCTATCTGGGAGAGCGCTGCATCGGCCAAATCAAGCGGGAGTTCACCCTCTTTCGCCCCTCCTACACCCTCGACTGCAATGGCTGGCGGGTGGAGGGGGACTGGCTGGGCTGGAACTACCAGGTGCTGGACGCCGCCGGGCGGGAGATCGCCCGGGTCTACAAAGAGCCGCTGCACTGGACCGACACCTATGTCATCGAGGTGGCCGAGCAGGGGAACGTGCTGCTGGCCCTGATGATCGTGCTGGCCATCGACGCGGCCAACTGCTCAAACGGGTGATGCCGCCCGGCACCGACACAGCACATCTCTGCACAGGTATATGGCGGGCCGCTCCGCCTCCGTCACCCTCCGCTACGAGGCGGCCTTTCGCGACGCCCACCCTTATATTCAGCTGGAGGACCCCCACCCCGACCTCGTCACCGGCGTCGGAGACTGAGGGTCTCCTCCGCCCCCTCTGAACTCCAAATCCTCTCCTCTCAGCGGCAATTTTCACAAAATGCCCCCAAAACAGCTGTTCTTTTTGGTTCAGCTGTTTTTTTGTTCCCCGTTTTCCTGTATAATGGGTTTATCTATCTGATCAAGACGAAGGAGGTCCCTGTCATGCGCACCGAACAGGAGATGTATCAGCTCATCCTCGATACCGCCCAAAGCGACCCGCGCGTCCGCCTGGTGGCCCTCAACGGCTCACGCGCCAACCCGCAGGCCCCCCGCGACGCCTTTCAGGACTTCGACGTGGTCTACTTTGTCACCGACATGGCCCCCTTCCTGGCCGACCCCGGCTGGATCGATGTATTCGGCGAGCGGGTCATCCTGCAGACCCCGGAGGACGGCGTCCTCTTTCCCCCTTCCCTGGGGGGCGCCTACACCTACTTGATGCTCTTTGCCGACGGCAACCGCATCGACCTGATGCTGCGCACCCTGGACATGCTGGACGGCTACCTCCAAGAGGACACCCAGACCGTCATCCTGCTGGACAAAGACGGCCGCTGCCCTCCCCTGCCCCCGCCGAGTGATCGCTGCCACTGGGTCAAGCGCCCCAGCCAGGCAGAGTTCTGGGCCTGCTGCAACGAGTTCTGGTGGCTCTCCCCCTACGTGCTCAAGGGCATCTGCCGGGGGGAGATCCTCTACGCCGCCGAACACCTGCACGCCCTGCACGGCGAACTGGTGCGGATGCTCAGCTGGCAGGTGGGCTGTCAGACCAGCTTTTCGGTGAGCACCGGCAAGTGCGGCAAGTACCTGGAGCAATACCTTCCCCCCGAGACCTGGCAGGCCCTGCTGGCGGCCTGCCGCTGTGACAGCTACCCCGCCTGCCGCCGGTCCCTCTTCGACCTGGGCCGCCTCTTCTCCCAGGCCGCAAGGGCGGTGGCCGCCGCCCTCGGCTACCCCTACCGGGAAGAGGAGGAGCGGCGGGTCACCGAGTACCTGCACCGCCTCCTGGACAGCCCCGCCGGGTGACTTATTCCCGGCCGGCCTCCATCCGAGCACCTCAAACAAAAAGTGGGAGCGTGTGATCATGCAACAGTGCAATCGGGGGCAGGGCCCCCTCTACCAGCTATACGAGGGATTTTTGGCCCTGCGCCCCCTCTTTTCAAGCGATTCCAGCCCCCGGCAGCGGGTGGGCTGCCTGGCCGAATTTGTGGGGCACTCTGTCCCGGTCTGCCGGGTGGCCTTTCTGCGGCTCGACAGCGCCCAAAAGCCCGCGGAGGCGGCCTTCTGGGGCGAGTCGCAGGAGGACAGCGCGGTGGAGGAGATGGTGCGGGACATCCTCGGCGGCCAGACGCCCCCCTACTCCCCCACCCTCCTCCCCATCGAGAGAGAGGGCGCCCTCCTGGGCTTCCTCTACCTGGGCAAGGCGCGGGAAAGGGGCCCCTGGACCGAGGGGGAACGGGCGGCCCTCGGATCGCTGGCCGACATCCTCTCCCTCTTCTTTGTCCAGCAGGGGCGGATGGACGACATCCGCCTGCAATCCTTCATCTTCGGCGCTCTGATGGACAGCTTGGAGGCCAACATCTACATCACCGACCCCCAGACCGACCGCATCCTCTACATGAACCGCACCATGAAAGAGGCGTTCTCCCTGAAAGAGCCGGAGGGGGCGATCTGCTGGCAGGTGCTGCAGTCCGGCCAGGAGGGGCGCTGCAAATTCTGCCCGGTGCAGCTGTTGCTGCAAGACCCCTCCGACAACCCCTCCTGCGTCTGGGAAGAGCACAACAGCCGCACCGGGCGCACCTACCAAAATTACGACAGCCTGGTGCAGTGGGTCGACGGCTCTCGGGTGCACCTGCAGCAGTCGCTGGACATCACCGAGCGCAAGGCCCTCTTCCAGGCCGCCTCCATCGACGAGCTGACGGGGGTGCGCAACCGCCGATCGGGCAAAAAGGCGCTGGTGCAGTCGGTCTGGGCGGCGCAGCGGGCCGCCCTCCCCCTGGTGGTGGGCTTTTACGACGTCAACTCCCTCAAGCAGATCAACGACCAGTACGGCCACCTGGAGGGCGACCGCGCCCTCCAACTCACCGCCCGGGCCGTCACCTCCCAACTGGACAGCGCCGATTACGCCTTCCGCCTCAGCGGGGACGAATTCTGCCTGGTGTTCTGGAACAGCGACGAGGCCGCCGCCCGGACCAAGATCGAGGCGGCCAAGGCCGCGCTGTCCGCCCTGGCGGAGGAGAACGGCCTCCCCTACCAGCCCGATTTCTGCTACGGGCTGGTGCAGGTGCCGCTGGACGAGGGGCTGGGGGCGGACGAACTCCTGGCCCGCGCCGACGAGCAGATGTACCGGCAGAAGCGGCTGCTGCACATCCAGCGGGCGGAGGAGCGGGCCGCCGTCGGCGAGACCGACGAGTCTGTCGAGGCCTTCACCTACGACAAGGACCGCCTCTACGACGCCCTGGTGCAGAGCACCGACGACTACGTCTACGTCTGCAACATGAAGACCGGCACCTTCCGCTATCCCCCGGCCATGGTGGAGGAGTTCGACCTCCCCTGCGAGGTGGTGAAAAATGCCGCCGCCGTCTGGGGCAGCCGCATCCACCCCCACGACAAACAGGCCTTTTTGGAGTCCAACCAGGAGATCGAGGACGGCCGCACCAGCTGCCACAACATCGAATACCGGGCCAAAAACCGCCGCGGCGAGTGGGTGTGGATGCGCTGCCGCGGCCATGTGGAGCGGGACGAGCAGGGAGAGCCCGTCCTCTTTGCCGGAACCATCGCCAACCTGGGGCGCAAAAACAAGATCGACCACGTGACGGGGCTGCTCAACAAGTTTGTCTTTGAGGAGGACGTCAACCACTTTTTGCAGGAGCGCCCGGACCAGAGCCTGAGCGTGATGGTCCTCGGCCTCGACGAGTTCAAGCGGGTCAACGACCTCTACGACCGGGTCTTTGGGGACGAGGTACTGCGGATCACCTCCCAAAAGATCCAGACCTTTCTCCCCTCCAACGCCACCGTCTACCGGCTGGACGGCGACGAGTTCGGGGTGATTTTCAGCGGGGGCGGCCGCGCGGCGCCGGAGCAGTTTTACAGCGCCCTGCGGGACGTCTTTTCCCGCCAGCAGGAGTTTTCCGGCCGCAGGTACTACTGCACCCTCTCGGCCGGCTCCGCCTTCTATCCCGACGACGGGAACAACTACCTCGACCTCTTCAAGTACGCCTCCTACTCCCTGGAACACGCCAAGGCGCGGGGGAAAAACCAGTTGGTCCCCTTCTCCCCCTCCATCCTCCTCTCCAAAGAGCGCAGCCTCGACTTGATCGAGCACCTGCGCACCAGCGTCGAGCGGGATTTTGAGGGCTTCTCCCTCGCCTTTCAGCCCCAGGTGGACGCCATGACCGGCGCCCTTCGCGGGGCCGAGGTGCTGGCCCGCTGGCAGTGCGCCGACTACGGCCCCGTCGGCCCCGGCGAATTCATCCCCCTCCTGGAGGAGAGCGGGCTCATCCACCCGGTGGGCCGCTGGATCTTCGCCAGCGCCATCCGCACCTGTTCCCGCTGGGTCGAGCGCCTGCCCGACTTCTCCCTTAGCATCAACCTCTCCTACCTGCAGCTGTCCCAGCCCGACTTTCTCCCCTTCGCCCGCCAGACCCTGCTGGACATGGGGGTGGACCCCGCCCACATCGTCTTGGAGCTGACCGAGAGCTACATCGCCTCCAGCGCCGACGCCATGTCCCAGACCTTTGAGGAGATCCGGAAGATGGGCATCCGCCTGGCCATGGACGACTTCGGGACCGGCTACTCCTCCCTCAACATCCTCAAGCGGGCGCCGGCGGACATCGTCAAAATCGACCGGGACTTTGTCAAGGGGATCCAAAACAGCCGCTTCGACGCCACCTTCATCCGCTTCATCGTCGCCCTCTGTCACGACGTGGGCATCCACGTCTGCCTGGAGGGGGTCGAGACCCAGGAGGAGTACCAGATCGTCCGCCCCATGGGGCTGGACACCATCCAGGGCTTTTACTTCGCCCGCCCCATGGCCCAGCAAGACTTTGAGCGCTGGGCCGCACTCGGCCGGCAGCAGCCCGGCAACTGACCGCGCGAAAGGAGGTTTCCCCCTTGTCCCCACTCCCGGTGTCCCTGTCGGCGCTGGCCGCCGCCCTCGCCCTGACGATTTTGGACGGGTGCGGGCGCATCGACCTCTGCCGGCGCTGGGTGCTGGCCCTCGCCCTGCCGGCGCTGCCGCACCTGCCGCTGCTCCTCTTCCTCCTCTGGGGATGGGCCGCTCCGCCCCTGGCCAAAGGGGCCTCCCTGGCCGCCCTCCTTCTCCTCTGGCTCTACGGGGCCGTCCGCCTCAGCGCCTTCCCCACCCGCGCGCGCCGGGACGGGGAGACCGCCCGGCTGCGGGTCCTCTGGGACGGGCGGTTTCTCACCATTGCGGGCATCTACGCCCTGCTGGCGCAGATCCCCATCTGGTTTTTCTACCCCCGGCTGGCTCGGTGGTTTTCCCTCCCCTGGCCGCTGGTGACAGCGGACATCGCCGTCTCCCTCCTCCTGGCCGCAGCGCTCTGCGCAAACGGGGTGCTGCGGGTCCTCTGCACCTCCAAATGGCTCAACCTGGTGCGCCGGGTGGTGGTCATCCTGCTCCTCCCCCTGCCGGTGATCGGCCTCTTCGCGGCCTGGTACCTCTGCCGGCAGGCCCGGTTTGAGTACGACCACGGCTGTCTCATGGAAGGGGTGCGCCGGGTGCGGGCCGAGTCCGACCTCTGCGCCACCCGCTACCCCATCCTCCTTCTGCACGGGGTGGGCTTTCGCGACCTGCGGCACTTCTGCTACTGGGGGCGCATCCCCAAGGAGCTCACCCGGCTGGGGGCCCGCCTCTACTACGGCAACCAGGAGGCCTGGGGGACGGTGGAGCAAAACGCCGCCGACATCCGCCAGCGGGTGCTCTCCATCCTGGCCGAGACCGGCAGCGAAAAGGTCAACATCATCGCCCACTCCAAGGGCGGGCTGGACGCCCGCTACATGATCAGCTGCCTGGGGATGGGGGCGCAGGTGGCCTCCCTGACCACCATCTCCACCCCCCACCGGGGCTCCCAGGTCATCGACCGGCTGGTGAAGATGCCCGACGGCCTCTACCGCGCCCTGGCGCGGGCAGTCGACCGGGTGTTCGCCAGACTGGGCGACACCCACCCCGACTTCTACACCGCCAGCCGGGAGTTCACCACCGCCTACGCCGCCCACCTGGCCCAAATCGCCCCCGACTGCCCCGGCGTCTACTACCAGAGCTGCGCCTCGGTGATGAAGGGGGCCCTCAGCGACATGGTCCTCGCCTTTCCCTACTGCGTGGTCAAGGCGGCGGAGGGGCCCAACGACGGGCTGGTGTCGGTCCCCTCGGCGGTCTGGGGCAACTTTTTGGGGGTCTTTCGCGCCGCCGGCTATCGGGGCATCTCCCACGGGGACGTCATCGACCTGCGGCGGGACGACTACCGCGGCTTCGACGTGCGGGAGGAGTACGTCAAACTGGTGGCCCGCCTGCGGGAGATGGGCTTTTGAAGTTTTATGTAGAGAGGGCGGGTCCTTTTGGAAAGGGCCTGCCCTTTCTTTTTCCCAGCGCTTTTGGTTTTGCCGTTTTTGGTGTATACTCATAGCGAAGAACACAATGATTTGGGAGGAACTGCCATGAAAGCGAGGATGATCCCCCAGGAGATCGCTCTCCTCTACCATTTGGGAAAGGGCACGCCCCGGGGCCGCCGGGTGCAGGAGGTGCTTGGCGACCTGGGCATCCCCTGTCGGGAGCTGGGGCCGGACGACCTCTGCCAGACCATCGGCTGGTGCGCCGGGCTGGCGGGGTACCAGCCCGCAGAGCCGCCCGCCCAGCCCCCCGCCCCGGTGCGGGAGGAGGCCATCTTGCTGGGGGGCCTGACCAAGGACCGGCTCAACCACCTGCTGGCCCAGCTAAAGGAGAGCGAGCTGACCATCGAGCTCAAGGCGGTCATCACCCCCTACAACCGGGAGTGGACCCTCTCCAAGCTCTTTTCTGAGCTGCAGGAGGAGCACCGCTTCTTTTTGCGGATCCAGCGCCTCACCCAGCTGACCGAACAGGCCGAGGCCCAGGCCGACGGGGACGCCGAACTGCGCGCTGCCGCCCTGGAGGGCCGCCGGATCTTGGAGGCCGACAAGGCCCCCGAACCCCTGACCCTGCAAAACGCCATCGAGGGGCTGGAAGCGGCCCTCTCCCGGCTGTGACCCATCCCGAGGGACTGGCCCGGCGCCTCTGCCGAGAGGAGCTGGGCCGGTCCCTTCTCGCCATCGAGGAGATCTGCGGCCTGGGCAGCGTCAACCGGGTCTTTGCGCTGCGCCTCGCCGGGGGCGAAAAGCTGCTCCTGCGGCTGCGGCCGGGGGCCCTCAGGGAGTATCAAAAGGAAGTCTGGTGCCTGCGCGCCGCCGAGGCAGCGGGCCTGCCGGTCCCTCGCCCCCTCCTCTGCGGGGCGGAGGGGGACACCGCCTACCTGGTGGAACAGTTTGTGGAGGGGCGGCCCGGCACCTCCCTCTCGGGGGAGGGGGCCCTCTCCCTCTGGCGGGAACTGGGGCGTTTCGCCCGGACGCTGCACCAAATCCCGGTGCAGGGCTTTGGGCTGGAGTGGGTGGGGGACAACCGCTTTTGCGATCCCTTCTCCCCCACTCTGGAGCGACAGATCGCCTACAACCTCTCCTGCCTGACAGAGGGCGACCCGGTGCTCGCCCTGGACGGCTATCCCCGCTCGGCACAGGGGCCGATCCGCCGGCTGTGGGCGGGGCTGGACCCCCGCCGCATCCCCCTAGGGCTCTGTCACGGGGACCTGTCGCCCCGCAACCTCCTCTGTGGGCCAGACGGCGTCACCTTGGTGGACTTTGGCTGTGCCGCGGTCCACGCCTGCCCCGACTACGAGGTCTCCTCCCTGGAGCGCCACTCGGGCGACCAGTGGCAGGCCTTTTTGGAGGGCTACGGCTGGAGCGAAGCCCGCTGGGCAGCCCACCGCCCCCGCTATGTGGCCCTTCTCCTGTTGCGGCGGATGGATACCCTGCGCTGGTATCTGGGCACCCTCCCCCCGGGGGAGATCGACCGCCAAGACCCCCGGCTGCAAGACTACCTGTCGCAGCTGCGGTCAGCCCTCGAGGCAGCCGCCCCCTATCTGGACTGACCCCCTCTGGTGGCGATTTTTCAGCCAGCAGGGGGCCGCGTACACACCCAAGGCGCGGGCGAGCAAGACCACCGATGAAGTGGCGGGCACCGGCCCGAAAAGGGCGTCACACGAGCCCGACCCCACGAGGGCGTCGAACTCGATTTACCGCCTCCCTCCCCGCCGCGGGCGTAAAAAGCGACGGCCATCGGCGATTCAAGACACCCGCTCGCGCCATCCCTCTCCAGAGAGCGCCTTCCTTTTCCCTCCCTCGGCACCTCCCTTGCAGAAGACCTCGCTCAAAGCATTCTACCCCCAGTAGAACCAGTCGATAACAGAAAGCCCTATGCCACAGCAATTTGTCCCCTAGCAGGGCTAAGGAATAGCAAAACGCCCCCTGCCAAAGCAACCTGTCCTCCGACAGAATCAGGGGGCGGCAGAAAACTCTCTGCCTAAGCAATTTCTCCCCTGGTAGGACCAGGGAACAGCAGGATCCCCCCGCCAAAGCAATTTGCCCCCTGACAAAATCAGGGAGCAGCAGAAGCTCCCCGCCAAAACAACTCGTCCTTCCGGCAGAACTGAGGAATAGCAGAAAGCCCTCTGCCAAAGCAATTTGTCCCTCAGCAGAACCGGGGGGAGACAGCCCCCCCGCCAAAGCAACGCGTCCCCTCTCCCCCGGCAGAACCAGTGGCCCTCAAAAAGCCGCAAACCAAAGCAGACTGCCCCCCCCGCCAAAACCAGGGTGCGGCCGCTAAAACGACAGAGAGGAACGGCCTGCCGCCCCAGAGCGGCAGGCCGTTCTTCTCCTTATCCGGGCGGGGGCTTTCCCACCGCCCCTGCCCAAAGACGGCAGGCAGGCGCACCCCTTTTTCGCTCCCCGCTGAAAAAGCCGGTCAAAACCGCTCCGCCTGTCCCCCTTGCGGCGGCCGCCGCGTCACGAGTAGAGCAGCAGCCCGGCCACCCCGCTCGCCAGCATGACGAGCATGGGGTTTGGCTTCCACCTTCGCAAAACCAGGAGGGCGACCGAAAAGATAGCCAGGGCCGTCCCGTTCAAAAGGGAGAAGGCGTCGGAAATGGGCACCGGCTGCGCCTCCCAAAGCGCCGTCAGGACGATCGTCGCCGCCGCCGAAACGATCAGCCCCAAAGAGGCCGACTTCAGCCCGTTCAACACCTCAAACACGTAGATCGAGCTCTGGTGCCTTTGAAAAAAGCGGTGCAGCAGCAGGCAGATGACGATACCGCAGAGGACGCAGCCGACCGTCGCCGCAACGGCCCCGGCGATTCCCCCCACCTGCAGCCCGACAAAGGTCGAGGTGTTGACGGCCAGGGGTCCCGGCGTCATCTGGGAAATGGTGATGATGTCGGTGAACATTTTGGAGCTGATCCAGCCGGAATTTGCCACCACCTGCTCGCGGATCAGGGGGATGATCGCATACCCGCCCCCAATGCTGAACAGGCCGATTTTGAGAAAGGTCCAAAACAGCCGCAAAATCGCGCTCACTGCACTCCCCTCCTCTTCCAGACAGCCCGCGCAATGCAGAGGAGGCAGCAGGCAAGCAGTATGTAGACGGCGCCGATTTGAAAGACAAAGTTTGCCAGAAAGGCAACCGGGATCATGGCGGTCAAAAAGGCGGACTTCTCCTTCACGATCATGGCGCACATGTCCACGATCAGGTCCACCATCAGCGCCGCCACCCCCGCCTCCATCCCCTTCAGCACGGCGGCCACCACCGCGTTGGCGATGAAAACCTTGTAAAAGGCGGACACGGCCCCGAGGATGAGGAGCGGGGGGAGGATGGCCGCAACGCAACTGACCAGCACGCCGCCCAAACCGGCCACCTGGTAGCCCGCCAGCGCCGAGAGGTTGATGGCGATCGCCCCGGGCGAGGACTGGGCAATGGCGGCCATGCTCATCAGCTCCTCCTCTGTAAAACACCGCTTTTTCTGCACAAAATACCGGCGCACCATCGGTACGACGATGTAGCCCCCTCCAAATGTAAAAGCGCTGATAAACAGATTGACGCCAAACAACCAGGCGTAGGTCCTTGTCCTTTGCTTCAAAAAAATCATCCTTTTTCGCGACGCGCAGCACACGAGAAATATAGCACTTGTTTTGCAATCTGTAAAATGATATAATTTTGTACATTCAATCATTTTTACTCATGTGTAGGGAGGGAAACCATGAACCTTCGCCATCTGGAAATCGTCGAGGCAGTCGCAGAGACCGGCTCCTTCACAGGGGCCGCCAAAAAGCTGTTCATCACCCAGTCGGCCGTTTCGCACGCCGTGGCGGAGCTGGAGGCGCAGGCGGGAACAGCCCTCTTTGACCGCCTGCCCAAAGGGGTCTCCATCACCCCCTGCGGCCGCTCTCTTCTGGAGGGCTCGCGGGGCATCCTGATTGCCTGCCGGAACCTGGACAGGCGAATGGCCCATCTGGAGGAGGATACCCCCCTCCACCTCGTCTCCAGCATTACCATCGCCACCTCTCTGCTCCCCGCCATCCTGGAGCGGTTTTGCGGGACATACCCCCACCTAAAGGTCTCCGCCAGGGTGGTGAGCGCGGACGCCGTCATCGACGTTTTGCGCCATGGGGATGCCGACATCGCCTTTTGGGAAGGCCCGGCCCCCAGAGAGGGGTTCGCCATCATCCCCCTGGGCTCCTACCGACTGAAAGCCGCCTGCTCCCCCCGTCTCTCCCTCCCCCGCCAGCCCCTTTCTCTGCCGCAGCTCTGCCAATACCCGCTGCTCCTGCGGGAGCGGGGAAGCGCCATCCGCGACACCTTTGACCGCCTCCTGGCGGCGGAAAGCCTCGCGGCAGAGCCCACCTGGGAGAGCGTCAACTCCCTCGCCCTGGTAAAGGCGGCGGAGGCGGGGCTCGGCGTCGCAGTCCTCCCGGAAAATCTCCTCTCGGAGCCGGTGTCGGCCGGGCGGCTCCAAGAGATCGAACTGCGCGCCGCGGCGATGGAAAACCAGATGTTTGCCATGTTTCACCAAAACCAGTACCTCACCAAACCCCTCCAACTCCTGCTGGACACCGTCCGAGATTGTCTCTCCCTCGAGCCACCCAGCCTGTAAAAGCCTCCCCCTTTTCTCCCCTTTGCACAGGGCAACAGCGCGGGGCGCACAGGGCGGCCGTTTCCCCGGCAGCCCGCCCCCCTTTTCCCCCTGCGACCGGCGGCGCGGAAACGCCGCCCGCCACCGGCCAAACACAAAGCGGGGGGATCCCTCTTTTTTCTGCCCTTTTTCCGCCGTTTGTGGTAAAATAGAAAGCGTATACAGCCAAAACACAGGTCACACTCTATTTTCGCCTTTCGTCGCCCCCCTCCACAGCCCCCGGCGAAAAGGAGCGGTTTGCCCCGGGCCGCCGCGCCCAGGGGAAAGGAGGACTGCGTCCATGCAGACCAAAGAAACCATCGTCTTTCCCGACTACCCCAACAGCCTGTTGGGGGCCATCTCCTCCGTCCTGCGCCACTACGGGGTGCAGGATACCCACGCCACCCTGCCCGAACTGGACCAGGCCCTGCAAAAAGGCCCCCGCAACGTGGTCTTTATGATCTTTGACGGCCTGGGGGTCGATATGCTCGAACACAACCTGGCCCCCGACGACTTCTTTCGCCGCCACCTGCGCCGGGAGCTGACCTCGGTCTACCCCTCCACCACTGCGGCGGCTACCACCACCTACAACTCCGGCCTCTCCCCGCTGGAACACGGCAGCCTCGGCTGGTCGCTCTACTTCAAGGAGTACTGCCGCTGCATCGACATCTTCCCCAACCAGGACAGCTTCTCCGGGGAGGAGATCGCCGGCGGCCGGGCAAACGACCGCTTCCTCTCCTACAAGACCATCTACGAGCGGATCGCCGAGGCCGGCAGCGGGGTGCACACCTACAACCTGCAGCCCTCCTTCATCCCCTTCCGGGAGGGGCCCCACACCCTGGTGCACGCCGACGACGTGCAGACCTACTGCGACACCATCGCCGAGATCTGCCGAAACGGCCAGCAAAACTTCATCTACGCCTACTGGTTCGAGCCCGACTCCACCATGCACAAACAGGGCTGCTACACCGACGGCATCAAGGAGATGGTCCGCCGCTTCAGCGCCCAGGTCGAGGCCATGTGCGCCCAGTTGGAGGACACCCTCCTCATCGTCTCGGCCGACCACGGCCTGCGGAATGTGGAGCCCCAGCCGGTCTACCTCAACGAGATCGAGGAGCTGGCCGAATGCCTGCTCCTCCCCCCCTCGATGGACGCCCGGGCCGCCTCCCTCTTTGTCCGCCCCGACCGAAAGGCCGACTTCCCCGCCCTCTTTCAAAAGCACCTGGGGGCGGATTTTCTCCTCCTCACCCGGGAGGAGGCCTTTGCCCGCCAGCTCTTTGGGCCGGGCCAGCCCCACCCCAAATCGCTGGATTTTGTGGGGGACTTTGTGGCCTGTGCCGTGGGGGACCGCTACCTCAAATACCGCACCCCCAACGCGCCGGACAAGGGCCACCTCTACTTCGGACACCACGCCGGTCTCACCGCCCCGGAGATGGTCATCCCCCTCATCCTCTGCGAAATGCCCTAGCCCGCCCTCCCCACAACCGTAAAAAAAGGAGTCTATCCATGCCAAAACCCACCCCGAAAAAAGGCGGACAAGCCCGCCGCAAAGGGCCTGCGCCCCACTCAAAAGGGCGACCAAATCCCCCGCAAAAGGGCAGGTCCGCCCCCGCAAAGGAGGGCCGCCAAGAGCTGCCCACCCAGGTCCTCACCTGCACCCGGCTGGACAGCCGGGGCCGGGGGCTCTGCCTCTGCCGCGGGCGGGAGATCGCCGTCGCCGGTCTCCTCCCGGGGGAGGTGGCCGAGGTGGCCCTTTCCCGCCGCTTCGGCGAGTACATCGGCGAGGTGCGCGCGCTGAAAAAGGCCGCCCTCCTGCGGCAAAAGCCCCCCTGCCCCTATGCCGACCGCTGCGGCGGCTGCCAGCTGCTGCAACTGCAGTACGAGGGGCAGCTGGCCGAAAAGGGGGCCCGGGCCGAGGCGTTGCTGGGCCGCTTTGGGCCGGTGGAGCCCATCCTCCCCGCACCCGACCCGCTGGGCTACCGCTGCAAGGCCCATCTGGCCGCCGGCAGGGACCGGGGCGGCCGCCCGGTCACCGGCATCTATCAGGAGCACAGCCACCGGCTGGTGCCGGTCAAGCACTGCCTGCTCCACCACCCCCTGGCCGACCGGATCATCGCCACCGTGCGGGAGTTGATGAAGCCCTTTCAAATCGCCCCCTTCGACGAGGACACCGGCGAGGGCTTTCTGCGCCACATCCTGGTGCGGGTCGGGCAGCAGACCGGCGAGGCGATGGTGGTGCTGGTGGCGGCCTACACCCTCTTTCCCGGGCAGGGCGGCTTTGTCCGCGCCCTGCGGGAGCGCCACCCGGAAATCAAGACGGTGGTTTTAAACGTCAACAACCGGGAGACCAGCGCCGTGCTGGGGGAGTACGAAAAGGTGCTCTACGGCCCCGGCTTCATCGAGGACGCCCTCTGCGGGATGCGCTTTCGCATCTCCCCCCGCTCCTTCTTCCAGGTCAACCCCCGCCAGACCGAGCGGCTCTACACCGCGGCGGTGGAGATGGCCGGTCTCACCGGCAGCGAGTCGGTGGTGGACGCCTACTGCGGCATCGGCACCATCGGGCTGCTCGCGGCGGGGCGGGCAAAGCAGGTGCTGGGCATCGAGCGCAACCGGGACGCGGTGCGCGACGCCGTCGGCAACGCCCGCAAAAACGGGGTCAAAAACGCCCGCTTCGTCGCCGCCGACGCCGGGGAGTACCTGGTGCGGATGGCGGAGGATGGGCAGCGGGCCGACGTGGTCTTTATGGACCCCGCCCGCGCCGGCAGCACCCCCGACTTTTTGGAGGCGCTGGCCGCCATCGCCCCCGCGAAGATCGTCTACATCTCCTGCAACCCCAAGACCCAGCAGCGGGACGTGGACGCCCTCTGCCGCACCGGCTACCGGGTGAGTCGCATCCAGCCGGTGGACATGTTCCCCCAGACGGCGCACCTGGAGACAATATGTTTATTGTCCAAAACCGATATTAAGCAACATATTGAAGTTGAGGTTAAAATAGACAAGCTGGATTTGACGGCTGCAAAGAATAAAATTTACTTATGATGAGATTAAGGTCTATATGCTTGGAAATCACGGGCTGAAGGTGTCAAACCTGTTTATCTCCCAAATCAAGAGTGGATTCAGAGTGGATGTGGGACAACACTATAACCTATCAAAAAAGGAAGTTGCGGTTCTGGAGGCGCTGTGAAATATCTCAATATGCTATAATAGCTAGAACCCTTTGAGCTCTAGCTATTTTCAAAAATCAAAATTTCATTGAACTTATCACGAATTCGTATGGGGAGATGCTTATGCCTGTACAGTGCGGCAAATTATTCGAGATGCTGATTGGTCGGGAAACGACCAAGAATCAGTTAGCTAAACAGGCTGGGATCAGTTTGAATATTATGAATTGCTTGAAGCGGGAGGAACGTATTGTCGAGCAAACCACTGAGAAAACCTGTATTTCTCTGGGCTGTCGTGCAGGTAATATCCTTGCGTTTATCCCGGAGTCCCAACAATGAGCTACCATAATAACAGAGAGGAGGCATACCGTGCAATTTGAAGAAAAACTAGATGTAATCGAAGAGAATATTTTCCAATATAACCGAAAACTGCTTGATATCCTCCTGAAAGATCGAACGACAAATAAGAATATTATCTGGGCAACCAGTGACTATATCTCCCATGGGGAGCTTTATGCAGCCACAGAGCAAATCTACGCCAATTTGATCACTGGCATTCATTCTAAGCTCATCCAGCCTCGTGTGGCCAAAGCTCATGAGCAAAAAAACAGCCGTACCAGAGATAAGGGCGAAGTTTTTACTCCTTCCTGGATATGCAATGCCCAGAACAATCTAGTAGACGAGTCTTGGTTCGGTCGTCCTGATGTGTTTAATATCCCGCAAGACAGCATTTAGACAGCAACGGAACACATTGTTTTTTCGGAGGATGAGCAATACACCTGGAAACATTATGTAGATGCACGAAGAATTGAGGTTTCCTGTGGTGAGGCCCCTTACCTGGTGAGCCGTTATGATACTGCGACCGGCGAGTCGATCGAACTTCTCTCCCGGATTGGTTTGCTTGATCGCAAGCTGCGTGTTGTGACCGAAAATGCCGCTGACGAAAAAGAATGGCTGAAATGGGCGTATCGAGCTTACGAAAGTGTTTACGGCTTTGAATTCCAAGGAGACAATTTGTTGCTTGCAAGGGAAAATCTGCTGTATACTTTTATTGACTATATGCGGTATGCGTTAAAACGCACCCCTACGCTCAATGAACTGAAAAAGGTGGCCACCATTGTTTCTTGGAATCTGTGGCAGATGGACGGTTTCACCTATGGACCACCGCTCTATGATATCCAAGAAGAAATGAATCAGCTTTCTCTGTTTGACTTTACGGAATCGAAAATGATGATCGTACAAAAGTCTGCACAGCCACGGTGCAAAATCAAGGACTGGCGGTCCAAAGTAATCGTGGAATACTACTCTTTGATAAAGAGGGAACGATAATGGAAACCGTATTTGGAATTTCTTTCGAGTACAAATTGATTTACGTTTTTGCTATCAATGATGAGGCTCATAAGGGGCTCTTAAAAATTGGTGATACGACGATCCAGTCAGATGCTTCTATTGATGCCCTGTTTCCCAATTGTAAGGCGCTGAATCAAGCAGCACTAAGCCGGATCAAGCAGTACACAAACACGGCGGGTATTTCTATTCAGCTCCTACATACCGAACTGGCTGTCCGTCTTGTCAGAGACAAAGATGGACAGCAGATATTGAAAGCCTTCCGAGACCACGATGTCCACCGGGTGCTTGAAAACTCCGGAATTCCTAAGAAAAAGCTGAAAAACTCCACTAGCAGAGAGTGGTTTGATGTGGGGCTGTCCACCGTTCTGAAAGCCATCGAGGCGGTGAAGAAATGTCAGCCCAACCTGTCTGGCATAGGTACAGTTACAGATTTTGCTCCCATTGTATTCCGCCCGGAGCAGGAAGAAGCCATTAAGAAAACGCTGAAGCAATTTAAAACCAGCAGCCGTATGCTCTGGAACGCAAAAATGCGTTTCGGAAAAACGCTCTCTGCCCTTCAAGTGGTCAGGGAGTCCGGTTTTGCCAAGACCATTATTGTTACCCACCGTCCCGTAGTAGATGACGGCTGGTATGAGGATTTTCAGAAGATTTTCTATAATATCGACGATTACACCTATGGCTCCAAAAGCCATGGGGCCACCATTGAATACCTGCTGAACAGCGGCAAAAAATTCGTCTACTTTGCGTCTATTCAGGACCTCCGTGGTTCCTCTACGGTTGGAGGCAAATTCGATAAAAATGATATTGTATTCTCTCTGGATTGGGATCTAGTCATCGTAGATGAGGCCCATGAAGGAACCACCACCGCCTTGGGCGATGAAGTAATCAAGAATCTGGTCAAGGAAGAAAACGACTATGACACCAAGTTCCTTGCCCTTTCTGGTACGCCTTTCAATATCCTCAAAGAATTTGATGACAACATCTACACCTGGGACTATGTGATGGAACAGCAGCACAAAGCCGAATGGGACGAGCTGCACTTTGGCGATTCCAACCCCTATGACGGGTTGCCGGAGCTGAAAATCTACACCTACGACCTGGGAAAAATTCTCACCGACAAGAGCTATGTTGAATTGGAAGATAAGGCGTTCAATTTCTGAGAGTTTTTTCGTGTCTGGACCGGAGATATAAAGCACGATCACAAGGCCGTGCCTACCAGCAGCCATATGGGAGATTTTGCTCACGAAAGCGATGTTTGGAGCTTTCTAAAGCTTATCACAAAGGACAATCCAGATAGTCACTATCCTTATGCCAACGAAGAATACCGCAATTTGTTCCGCCATGCTCTCTGGATAGTTCCTGGTGTAAAAGAAGCCAAAGCTCTGAGCAAACTGATGAAGAAACACCCGATCTTTGGCTGCGGTGCATTTGATGTTGTCAACGTGGCAGGAGATGGCGACGAAGAGGAACGCTTTGAAGATGCGCTCCAAAAGGTACGGCAAGCCATCAACGGTGCTGGAAATGACGGATACACCATTACCCTTTCCTGCGGCAAGCTGACCACCGGAGTCACGGTGCCAGAGTGGACAGCTGTGTTTATGCTAGCGGGATCGTTCTCCACCTCTGCCGCAAGCTATCTGCAAACCATCTTCCGGGTGCAGTCGCCCTGCAACAAGGACGGTAAAATCAAGCGTTGCTGTTATGTATTTGACTTTGCCCCTGACCGCACCTTGAAGATGGTGGCGGAATCTGTGGCTCTGTCCACAAAAGCAGGTAAGGCCAATGATTCTGATCGCCGAATTATGGGCGAGTTCCTGAACTATTGTCCGGTCATCGCGGTAGATGGCACAGTGATGAAAGCCTATGACACCAACCGTCTGCTCCAGCATTTGAAGCGGGCCTACGCGGAACGCGCGGTACAAAACGGCTTTGATGATACCAATCTCTATAACGATAAGTTGCTGCGTCTGGAAGCACTGGATATTGAGAGGTTTAATACGCTAAAAGGTATTGTCGGTACATCCAAAGCGGCACCAAAGACCAAGGAGATCGACATTAATGCCCAAGGCTTTTCGGATGAAAAATACGAAGAGCTAAGCCGCATTGAGAAAAAGGCCAAGCGGGAACGCACACCGGATGAAGAAAAACTCTTGCAAGAGATGAAGGAAAAGCAGAAGCTCAAAAATAGTGCAATTTCTATCCTACGGGGAATTTCTATTCGTATGCCACTGCTGATTTACGGTGCGGATATTCCCATTGACGAAAATATCACCATAGAAAAACTGGTGGATATCGTGGACGATTCCTCCTGGGATGAATTTATGCCTTCCGGTGTAACCAAAGGACTGTTCAAAAGTTTCATCAAATACTATGACCCAGAAATCTTTGTGGCTGCCGGTCGCCGGATTCGTGCTATAGTACGCAGCGCCGATGAGCTTCCTCCCACAGAGCGGGTCAAAAAAATTGCGCAGCTGTTCGCATGTTTCAAAAACCCGGACAAGGAAACCATTTTAACCCCGTGGCGGGTAGTGAATATGCACATGAGTGACTGTCTGGGCGGCTATGACTTTTATGACGAGACTCACGAGCAGATGATGGACAATCCCCGATTTGTAGACCGTGGCAAGGTGACAGCTGATACCTTTTCAAACGCCAGCGCCCGCGTTTTGGAGATCAACTCCAAAACGGGTCTATATCCATTGTATATCACATACAGCATTTTCCGTAGTCGGTGTGCCGCCTGTTCCGAAGAGGAGCTTGATGATTCTAAATTGCATCAATTTTGGGATACAACTGTACGAGAAAATGTATTTGTAATTTGTAAAACCCCCATGGCCAAGCAGATTACTCGGCGCACACTGGTGGGGTATCGAAACATTCCGGTGAATACCCATTATTTCGACGATCTGATCAATATGATGAAGAATAAGCCTCGGCAGTTTGTTGACCGGATACTGAAACCCAGCTATTGGAATCAGGAAGGGGTGAAAACCATGAAATTTGACGCCGTAGTAGGCAATCCGCCATATCAACTGGAAACGGGCAGTACCAGCCGTCAGGCTATACCAATTTACAATATCTTCGTGGAGCAGGCGAAAGCGCTCTCTCCAAAATACTTGTCAATGATTATGCCGTCTCGCTGGTTTGCGGGTGGAATGGGACTCGACCAATTCAGAAACAATATGATGAATGATAGTCACATTAGTAAAATTGTTGACTATGTGAATGCTAAAGACTGCTTTCCGCAAATTGGAATTTAACTATCTAATCCTCAAAAACCATTGATTTTTCAAGGCTTCACGCCTGTTTTTCATTCAAACCTTATCTGTTTGCCCTTGTTTTTGCCCTTACGAGCCGAAACAAGGGCAACTTTTTATTCCCCGCCGACCACCTTATCCAGCAGCCTTGCGGAAGTGCGCTTCGCTTCCCTTGTAGAGTGAGCGTAGATGTTCATTGTGGTACTGACATCGGAGTGTCCGAGAAGTTCCTGCACATCTTTCGGCTTTGCGCCGCCGGAAAGCAGATTGCTTGTGTAGGTGTGACGGAGCGTGTGGAAATGGAAATCTTCAAGCCCTTTCACTTTCTTCTTTGCCGCCCTGCACATAATCCCTACCGTACTCGGCGCTTCATACGCCCCGTCTGCTCTCAGGCAGACAAAGGAGATTTCCTTGTAATCCTCCGGGACTTCCTCTGTCCTTTGCAGGCTGTAAACCTCATAATAGGTGCGCCCTTTTTCCTTTACTTCTTTGTAGTAGTTCAGGTGATAAAACTCCCCGTAGCGGAAACGGTTTTTGCGCTGTTCTGTTCTCGCCGCCCGCAGGATTGCCGCCAGCGTGTCGCAGAAATCAACGGTGCGGACTTTGCTCCGTTTTGTCGTTCCCACTTCGGTTGTGTGCCTTGTTCCGTTATAGCGCATGCTTCGGCGTACCGTGAGATATTGTTCCTCAAGGTTAATATCCTGCCAAGTCAAGCCGCATACTTCCCCGATACGAAGCCCCGTGTAGTACGCTATCTGCACAGGCAGCAAGGCGGGATTATCTTTTGCCTTGAGAAATTCCTCCAGCTTTTGGAACTGTTCATGGGTGATAGTAGGAATACTGGAAGTATCTTCCTCACTGTCCGAGAAAATATCCGTTTCCTGCTTCCTGCCCCTCAGCTTCACATACTGCATAGGGTTAAAGGTAATCAGTTTTTTCGGGAAAACCGCAAAGCGGAAGGAATTTTGCAACACCGCCGAGAACAGGAGCATATATCCTTTGCTCATGGGCTTTGAAGTTGTCCCGTCCGGGTTTGTCCCACCGTAGCTCAGAAAATCAATGAACGCCTGCAAATGGTCGGCGGTCACGGTTTTCAGCTTGCGTTTGCCAATGGGATATTGCTTGATACGGTTGACCGTTCCCTGATAGGACATGACCGTCCCGTTGCTTAAGTTGCCGGGTTTCAGTTCTTCCTCTACCCACATATCCAGCATATCGCCTACCGTGATGTTTTCCGCTTTCCCGACAAACTGCTTTTCCTCATAGTCCGCTATCGCTTTGCGGAGCATGGCTTCTGTTTCCGCCTTGCTCTCTGTGCCTGCAAACTCTTTCTGCACTTTTCTGCCGCTTTCATCTTCAATATAAAAGCGTCCGTACCACTTTTTGCCTTTCTTTCTTACAGAACCTTTTGCCATAGATAAAAAACTCCTTTCTATCCGTGGCAATCGGGACTGTGACATATGGTGTGCGTAAAGTAATTGTGTCACTTCCGCCAGTGAAAGTCAACTGGCGTCTTTACTTGTCAAGGTGCCACGGAATTTTCTTTTTCGGAAAGCCTTTCTTCGGCTTCCTCCACTATCCCGAAAAGTGCGCCCATCGACATTCTTGTGCGCCCCTCATCGTGGATATGTAAAATCCCGTCTAAAAACCGTTTCATATCCTCAATCGGTACTTCCATCTTCTTGCGGTATACCTGTTCCATGATTGCCCCGGACTCTATGGCGTACCGTCCAAGAGACTCTTTCAGCCCTTTGTCCTCCGCCACACGGTCAACTTCCTCCATAGCATCAGCAAAGTAGCAGGTCATAACCGTATACAGGTCAACCATCTTGCCGAGAAATGTCGTGAGAAGCTGCTGGTGCGGCTCGCCCTTTACTGTATAGGAAACTGTGTCCAGATATTTCCTGATGTGTTCCTCAATATCCCGCTGGCAAAGAGTATAGGTGTCATATTCCTTATCATCGGAAAGACCTGTCAGCCATTCGGGAGTTGTGAGCAACGCTTCCGCAAGACCGTTGATAACCATTGTGCGCTTCGGATCAACTCCGTCCGCTTCATACCGCTGAATGGTGGATTTGTTCACGCCTACACGCCTGCCAAGTTCCGGCATGGTAATGTTTAACTCTGTGCGGCGTTCCTTAATCCTCCTACCGACCTGTTTTGCGGTGAATGTGGTTTCTTTTTTCAAGGTGTTCACCTCCTGACTGGTATCAGTATAACACGCCGATACTTATTTTGCAACCTTTATCTCAATGAAAGTTGTAAATAAACTATGAATGGTTGCAAAATAGGTTGACAAGAGATGGCAGAATAAGTATAATGATAAAACAGTAGTTGCAAAATGAGTATTCTAAAAGGAGGTTGATAGAATGAGCGCAGTCAAAATGGGACTTACCATAGAGGAAGCCGCAGAATGTACGGGTATCGGCAGGAACACCATGCGGAAGCTGGTGGAATGGGGAAAGCTGCCCGTCCTCAAAGTGGGGCGCAAGACCATTATCCGCAGGGACACGCTGGAACGGTTTCTGACGGTCAATCAGGGAAGAAATCTTCTGAAGCCCGATGATGTCCGCAGAGTGGAATGACCATCCATTCTCTTTTCGGAAAGTAACCCTAAGCCCTCGGCGTTTGAGAGCGAAATACACCCCTCGCACAAATCTTCGATTTGTACTCCGGGTATTTCGCCCTTGCAGGGGGCTTCCGTATCAACCGCCTGCGGCGTATGATACGGGGCTGTCACCGCTGCCGCAGCGACAGCCACAACCGTAAACGGTTGCAAAAAAAGGACGCACCTTGACAACAGAAAACGGAGATGATGTATGCCGAGACACAGTTTTATCCAGATGTCAAAACTGCCCAATGTCAAAGGGCGAATATCGTATATTACAAGCCATGCAAGGCAGGAAAATCTCTATGCCACCTACCGCACCGCCGACAGCACCTTTTGGAGCAACCTTGCAAGGGAAAGCCAGCAGGAGTTTCAGCGCAGCGGCACAGAGGGCAAATGTATCGAAGCAAGGGAACTGATTATCGCCTTGCCCGAAATCTATACGCAATACGAGCCGCAGCAGGTACTCACGGACTTTACAGAGGAGTTCCGCAGGCGGTACGGT
>NZ_WWVY01000019.1:0-14754 GCF_009876955.1 Bittarella massiliensis (ex Durand et al. 2017)
GCCCCTGCTCCGGCCCCTGCCGCCGCACCGGCCCCCGCTGCCGCCCCCGCCGGTGCCGCCGGCGCCGTGAAGATCGAGGCCCCCATGCCCGGCACCATCCTCGACATCAAGGTCGCCGCCGGCGACGCCGTCAAGAAGGGCGACGTCCTGGCCATCCTGGAAGCCATGAAGATGGAGAACGAGATCATGTGCCCGCAGGACGGCACCGTCGCCTCCATCAACGTGCAGAAGGGCGACTCGGTCAACTCCAACGATTTGATTATGACCCTCCAGTAAAGCATACCTGGAAGGAGAAAGAGGTACTGGTTTATGGCTAAGATTGGAATTACAGAAACCGTATTGCGCGACGCACACCAGTCCCTGTTTGCCACCCGGATGACCATGGACGACATGTTGCCAATTTTGGGCGAGATGGACAAAGTGGGCTACCATTCGGTGGAAGCTTGGGGCGGCGCCACCTTCGACGCCTGCATCCGCTTTTTGGACGAAGACCCCTGGGACAGACTGCGCACCATTAAAAAACACATGCCCAACACCCCCATCCAGATGCTCTACCGGGGGCAGAACTGCCTGGGCTACCGCCACTACGCCGATGACGTGGTGGAGTACTTCGTCGAGAAGTCGGTGGCCAACGGCATCGACGTCATCCGCATCTTTGACGCCCTCAACGACATCCGCAACCTGCAGGCGTCCATCCGCGCCACCAAGCGTCAGAACGCCCACCTGCAGGCCTGCATCTCCTACACCACCTCCCCGGTGCACAACATCCCCTACTTTGTGCAGTACGCCAAGGAGCTGGAGAACGAGGGCGCCGACTCCATCTGCATCAAGGACATGGCGGGCCTGTTGACCCCCTACACCGTCTACGACCTGGTGAAGGCCCTGAAGGAGAACGTGAAGATCCCCATTCAGCTGCACTCCCACTACACCTCCGGCCTGGCCTCCATGGTGCTGCTCAAGGGCATCGAGGCGGGCGCCGACGTGATCGACACCGCCATCTCCCCCCTGGCGCTGGGCACCTCTCACGCCCCCACCGAGTCGATGGTGGCCGCCCTGGCCGGGACCGAGTACGACACCGGTCTGGACCTGAACCAGCTCAACAAGGTGCGGGAGTACTTTGCCAAGATCCGCACCAAGTACATCGAAAACGGGATGATCTCGCCCAAGGTCCTGGGCGTGGACGCCAACACCCTGCTCTACCAGGTGCCCGGCGGCATGATCTCCAACCTCATCAGCCAACTGAAACAGGCCGGCAAAGAGGACAAGTTTGAAGAGGTGCTGCAGGAGATCCCCCGCGTCCGCAAAGACGCCGGCTATCCCCCGCTGGTCACCCCCACCTCGCAGATCGTCGGCACCCAGGCGGTGTTCAACGTCATCGGCGGGGAGCGCTACAAGATGGTCACCAAGGAGTTCAAGGGCCTGGTGCGCGGCGAATACGGCCGCACCCCGGTGGAGATCGAGCCCGATTTCGTCAAGAAGATCATCGGCGACGACGAGCGGATCACCTGCCGCCCCGCCGACCTGATCGAGCCCGAGCTGGATAAGCTGCGGGCCGAGTGCGCCGACTACATGCAGCAGGAAGAGGACGTGCTGACCTACGCCCAGTTCGGCCAGGTCGCGGTCAAGTTCTTCGAGAACCGCCGCAACAAACAGCTGCACATCGACGGCGAGCACGTGGACACCCAGAACAAGGTCCACCCCCTGTAAGCAGAGCGCGCAAAGGGCGCTGCCCTTGCCGTCGATCGGTATGAAAGACAGCCGGAAGGTAACAAGCCTTCCGACTGTCTTTTTTTGCCGTTTTTGCGCCCCGGATCCCCGACTCTGCCGGGGGTGTCAAATTGCTCCCACAAAAGACTTCCCCAAAGGAGGGGGCTCAGAAGGCGCAAAAAGAAGGGCAGGCTCTGGGGCTGAGAGGTGTCCTCGATTGCCGGTTTGGCGGTGGCGTGGGTGTTATGAAAAGATATTCGATGCCCCCGAGGGGCTGGGCCCAGATAAGGCCCTTTTGGGATCGGTGCGGATCGCCCGTTTCAGCGGTGATTTTGCCTGGAAGGGGAGGATCTGCAATGCAAGGGGAGTGGAGGGGACGGCCCTTGACAGGCGGAGAGGCGAAGTGGTACAATCTATATGGCTAAAAGAAAAAATATAGTCATATAGATTGGAGGACGGCCCATGCCCAGATTCAGCGCCGGGGAAAGGGAGATCATCCGGCAGAGATTGATGCGAGAAGGGGAGCGGCTATTTGCCGCGTTCGGGGTGAAAAAGGTCACCGTCGACGAGATCGTGCGGGCCACCGGCATTGCCAAGGGCACCTTTTACACCTTTTATCCCAGCAAGGAACACCTGTATCTGGACATTGCGGGGAACCTGCAACTTCAGATGTGGCGCGATATGGACGCGTTTTTAAAGGAACACCGCGCCCTGCCGCCGAGGGCGCTCTGCAAGGGGTGCTTCCTCTGGATGTTTGACGAGTTGCAGCGCTATCCCATGCTCAGGCAGGCCGACGGGGAGACCGCCGACTACCTCTACCGCAAGCTGCCCCCGGAGGCGATCGAGGCGCACACCCAGGACGACAGGCGGGAGCTGGCCAGGTTGGAGGAATTCGGCATCCGCTTTGCCTGCGGGCCGGAGATCGCCACCAAGGCCCTGCAGACCCTGGCCGTCGCCTTTCTCAATTTGCAGCAGGAGGGGGCGGACAGCAGGCAGGCCGTGATGGAAATCATTCTGGACGGCGTATTGAAGGAGTTGATCGTCGATGAGGACCATTGAGGTGGAAAACCTCTCGTTTCGATACCCGTCCGCCAAGGGGGACACCATCCGCGAAATCGATTTTTCCGTAGAGCAGGGGGAGGTGTTCGGCTTTCTCGGCCCGTCCGGGGCGGGCAAGAGCACCCTGCAAAAGATCTTGACGGGGACCCTCCGGGAATACCGGGGGAGCGTCCGCGTTTTCGGGATCGAGATGAAGCGGCGGCGGAGCGACTACTACCAGCACATCGGCGTGGACTTTGAGTTCCCCAACTTTTACGGCAAATTCACCGCGCGCGAGAATTTGCGGTATTTCGCCTCCCTCTACGCCGGCGAGACGGCCGACCCGATGGCGCTTTTAGAGCGGGTGGGCCTGCACCGCGACGCGGACAAGCGGGTCGACAGCTTTTCCAAGGGGATGAAGATGCGCCTCGGCTTTGTGCGCGCGCTGCTGCACGACCCCGCCCTGCTCTTCCTCGACGAGCCGACCAGCGGTCTGGACCCGGCGAATGCGAGGGTGTTGAAGGGGATGATACGGGAGGAGAGGGAGCGGGGGAAGACCGTCATCCTCACCACCCACAACATGCACGACGCGCAGGAGCTCTGCGACCGGGTCGCCTTTATCGCTGACGGCTCTGTGCGGGCCCTTGACACCCCCTGTGCACTGCGCAGGGGAGATGGGGCGACAGAGGTGGAGTACCGTTTTCGGGACGGTGAAGGGGAGGGGAGGGGCAGTTGCGCTCTGGCCGAACTGGGCGCCTCGCCGGCGTTTCGGGCCGCACTGCAGCGGGACGACCTGACGAGCATCCACTCCAAGGAGCGGACGCTGGAGGACGTGTTCATTGCGCTGACCGGAAAGGGGCTGCGATGAGATTTTTAAGTGCCCTGAAAAATGACATCCGCTTTCAGGCAAAATACGGGTTTTATTTTCTCTATGCCTTTTTCAGCGCCGTCTATATCGGCGTGCTGGCGATGGTGCCCCCGGCGTATCGAGACGCGGTCGCCGCCCTCGTCATCCTGACCGACCCCGCCATGCTGGGCATCTTCTTCATCGGCGGGATCTGGCTGTTAGAGCGGGGGGAGGGACTTCACCGCTTTTGGTGCGTTTCCCCTCTCCGCCCGGTGGAGTACATCCTCTCCAAGGCCGTCTCCCTGGCGGTTTTGTCAACGGTGTCGGCCGACCTCATTGCCCTTGTCTCCCTGGGGAGAGGGGTCCACCTGGCGGGTCTCTCCCTGGGGGTGTTTGCCGGGGCGGTGGTGCTCAACCTCATCGGGCTGACGGTCGCCTCCCGCGCCCGCTCTGTCAACCACTATCTGACGGTGGTTATCCTCCCCCTGACCGCCCTGACAGCCCCGCCCGTTTTGACGGCCTTCGGGTTCTCCCACCCGCTCTTGGAGATGGTTCCGAGCACGGCCCTCTGGCGCGCGATCGCCGGTTCCATCGGCTTGGCGCAGGGGGCGGGCGGCTGGCTGTGGGGGGTGCTCGCCCTCTGGTTTGGGCTGGCGCTGGTCTGGGCCGACAGGCGCGTCGGGGCCGCTCTGCGGGCAGAAGGGGGAGAGGGCAGATGAGAAACACGGGAAAACTCTTTGCCGCCGGCCTGCGGCAGATAGCGAGGGACGGGATGCTGCTGGTCCTGGTCCCAGCGCCCCTTTTTGCCGGGCTGTTCTTTCGCTTTGCCATCCCCCTGATCGACCGCGCGCTGACGGAGCGGTTTTCCTTCTCCATCGCTGCGTGGTACGGCCTGGCCGACGGCATGCTCATCTGCCTCGCGCCCATGTTTGTGGCCATCATCTCGGCATTTTTGATCCTGGAGGAGCGGGACGAGGGCCTGGGGGCTTTCTACCAAATCACCCCCTCGGCGGGGTATCCCTACCTGCTGGCGCGCATCGGCATTTCGATGGGGTGGGCGCTGGGGGTCACCCTGCTGGTGGCCCTGGCCTGCAAGCTCTCGCCCCTGTCCTTTCAAACCGTTCTCCAAAGTGCGATCGTCAGCAGCCTGACCGGCATTTTTTTGGCGATGATGGTGGTCTCGTTGGCCGGAAATCGGGTGGAGGGACTGGCCGTCTCAAAGCTGACGGGGATCAGCTTTGCCGGCCTCATCCTGCTGTGGTTTGTCCCGGCCCCCCACCACTATTGGCTGGCGTTCCTCCCCTCTTTTTGGATCGGCAAACTGGTGATGGAGGGCGCAGATCCCCTCTCGTTTGCCCTGGGGATCCTCACCTGCCTGCTGTGGATCGCCCTCTTCACAAGACGGTTTTTGAGGAGGGTGTAAGCCGCCCCTCCCCGTCCCGTGGTCGGGAGTGGCGCAGGGAGGGTTTCCTTGCCACTGCCCGTAATCCCCATCTCCTCCCACCCGGCGGCAAATCGGCCCGGGTGCTGGACAGGGGGAAGGTCGACCGGCAAAGCCCTGCTGAGAAAGGGCAGTCTGTAGGTTCACTCGGCTGCACACAAGCCTCTCTCCGTACCTGACTGGCGCCCCGAGGTGCCAGCCGATACACCAGCGCGTTGGAGGGGGAGGCCGTCTTGCCCCGCACCCGCTGTTCGAGGCGGCGGAGACGTTTTCTCGCGCCGCTTATAAACCCAGCATTCTTCCACCCAACGACAAACCGGCCCGGGTGCTGGGCAGGGGAAAGGCCGACCGGCAAAATCCTGCTGAGAAAGAGCGGTCTGCAGGTTTGACCCGGCACGTGCAAGCCTCCCTTCTGCACTTGGCCAGTGTACTGAGATGCCAGCAGTGGTGGTGGGTGTAAACCGTCTTGCTCCGTCCTCACTGTCTAAGTCGGTTACAGGGAGCGTTTCCTTGCGCCGCCTGTGAACCCTATCTCCTCCCGTCCGGCAGCAAACCGGCCCGGGTGCTGGGCAGGGAGACCGATCGGCAAAACCCTGCTGAAAAAGGGCGGTCTGCGGGTTTGCCCCGCCGCGTGCAAGTCCCTCTCTGCCCCCCGCTCAGCGCCCCAGAGCGCCGCCAAGTGGCGTTGTCTCCCCCTTTCCTTGTCGGCCGCCCGCGGGCGGCCATTCCTTTTTTGTGGAGAGTCCCGTCCACAGGAGAGTGGCAGGGCGGTGGAGGGGGAAAACAAATTTGCGAGAAAACTGCAGATTGGCGGAGAAAACGGCCCAAAATAGAAGGGGTGCGGTTGACAGTGACCGCCCCAAAATAGTAAAATAGATAAAAATAGGGGCGGCCCAAATGAGAGCCGGACGCCCCCGCCCGCCAGGGGACAGGAGTCCCCGGCGGCGCGCCACAAAACCGCCCCTTTTAGGGGCAGCGATAGGGAGTAAAACAGGCGCCTGCGGGCCGCCGCCAGGCGGAGCCACGCGGGCTGTTTTGTGCCGATGAAACAATGAGAAGAGGGGCGAATGGATGGTTCGGAGCATGACCGGGTACGGCCGCAGCCAGCAGCAGCTGGGCGGCTACGACATCCTGCTGGAAATCAGGAGCGTCAACCACCGCTACTTTGAGTTCTCCTGCAAGACGCCGCGGATGTACGGCTATCTGGAGGACAGGCTGAAGGCCTTTGTGCAGGAGCGGGTCTCCCGCGGCAAAATTCAGGTCAACCTCTACCTGCAGCGGCTCGACGGGGGGGACGAGGTCATCGCCGTCAACCGGGCGGTGGCCCAGGGCTATTTGCAGGCCCTGCGGGAGGTGCGCGCCGAGCTGGATGTGGACGATGACATCGCCCTCTCCGACATCGCCCGTCTGCCCGATGTCTTTGCCGTCCGCCGCGCGCAGGAGGACCCCGAGGCCGTCTGGTCCCTGGTCGCCCAGGTGGCCGAGGCCGCGGTGGACGAGTTTCTCGCCATGCGGGCCGCCGAGGGGGAGCGGATGAAGGACGACATCCTCGCCCGCGCCCAGGCGGTGCTCGGCTATGTGGCCAAAATCGAGGCCGCTGCCCCCCAGACGGTGAGCGCCTACCGGGACAGGCTCTACGCCAAGTTGCAGGAGCTGCTGGGCGACCGCCAGATCGACGAGGGGCGGCTGCTCACCGAGGCGGCCCTCTTTGCCGACAAGGTGGCCACCGACGAGGAGACGGTGCGGCTGCGCAGCCACGTGGCCTCGCTGGAAGAGATCCTGGCCGGGGGCGAGGCGGTGGGCCGCAAGCTGGATTTCCTGGTGCAGGAGTTCAACCGCGAGGCCAACACCATCGGCTCCAAGTGCTCCGACGTGGCCATCAGCAAGCTGGTGGTGGAGATGAAGTCGGAGATCGAGAAGATGCGCGAACAGGTGCAGAATATTGAGTAAGCGGCCCCAGGCCGGAAAGGAATCGCTATGAAACTGATCAACATCGGCTTTGGCAACATGGTGTCGGCCAACCGGCTCATCGCCATTGTCAGCCCGGAGAGCGCCCCCATCAAGCGGATCATCCAGGACGCCCGGGACAAGGGCCTGCTCATCGACGCCACCTACGGGCGGCGGACGAGGGCGGTCATCGTCACCGACAGCGACCACGTCATCCTCTCGGCCGTGCAGCCCGAGACCATCGGCAACCGGCTGGACAAGGGGGAGGACCTGCTGGAGGAGGATGAAGATGAATAATCGCGGGATCCTGTTTGTCCTCTCCGGCCCCTCGGGCAGCGGCAAGGGCACGGCCATCAAAGAGCTGATGGGCCGCCGCCCGCTGAAACTGTCGGTCTCGGCCACCACCCGCGCCCCCCGCCCCGGCGAGGTGGACGGGGTGCAGTACTACTTCTTGAGCAAAGAGGAGTTCGAGCGGCGGATCGCCGACGGCGAGATGCTGGAATATGTCAACTACTGCGGCAACTACTACGGCACCCCCAAGGCGCCGGTGGAGGAGAGCCTGGCCACCGGCCAGGACGTGCTGCTGGAAATCGAGGTCACCGGGGCCAAAAACATCCGCACCCTGGCGCCCGAGGCGACGCTGCTCTTCGTCATCCCCCCCAGCATGAAGGAGCTGCGCCGCCGGCTGGAGGGCCGCGGAACCGAGGACGCCGCCACCATCGAGCGGCGGCTGTCGGTGGCCAAAGAGGAATTGCGGCAGTACGGCCTGTACGACTACGTGGTGCTCAACGACACCGTCGAGAGCTGCGCCGACCAAATCGAGACCATTATGGAAGCGCAGAAGCGCGCCTCCCGCTACATGGGACAAATTATGGAAAGAGTGATGGAAGAATGTTAAGACCCGCACTGAGTGAACTGCTGAAACCCAACCAGAGCTATTACATGCTGGTGGTGGCCGTGGCCAAGCGCGCCCGGGAGATCGTGGAGGAGGCCGCCGAGGAGGAGCGCATCCTGGTGGAAAAGCCGGTGAAGCTGGCGGTGATGGAGTTTGCCAACAATGTCTGCTCCATCCGGGACGACGGCAGAAACGACTGACAGGCGCCCCCGCACAGCGGGCGGCGCGCGCAGGAGGGATGAATGATGGACCTGACCGGCAAGAAGATTTTACTGGGGATCACCGGCGGCATCGCCGCCTACAAGATGGCCAACGTGGCCTCGGCCCTCACCAAGGAGGGGGCTGAGGTCCACGTCCTCATGAGCGAGAACGCCACCCAGTTCATCACCCCCCTCACCTTTGAGACCCTCACCCGGCGCAAGGCCTATGTCGACACCTTCGACCGGGTCTTTTCCTGGGATGTCAAGCACATCTCCCTCACCGAGGGGGCCGACCTCTTCGCCGTGGCCCCGGCCACCGCCAACTTCATCGCCAAGGCGGCCTGCGGCCTGGCCGACGACATGCTCACCACCACCTTTTTGGCCGCCACCTGCCCCAAGCTGGTGGCCCCGGCCATGAACGTGAACATGTACGAAAACCCCGCCACCCAGCAAAACATCGAGACCCTGCGCCGGCGGGGGATGCTGATCGTCGAGCCGGACAGCGGCTACCTGGCCTGCGGGGTCACCGCCAAGGGGCGGCTGCCCGAGCCCCCGGCCCTGGTGGAGGCCATCCACCGCATCCTCTTCCCCCCCAAGCGGGATCTGGAGGGGGTGCGGCTGCTGGTGACCGCCGGCCCCACCCGGGAGTATTTGGACCCGGTGCGCTTTCTCAGCAACCGCTCCACCGGGAAGATGGGCTATGCCATCGCCGCCGCGGCCCAGCGCCGGGGGGCGGTGGTGACCCTGGTCACCGGCAAGGTGTCCCTGGCTCCCCCCGAGGGGGTGGAGACGGTCCCCGTCGAGTCGGCGGAGGAGATGTACCGGGCGGTGATGGACCGGCTGGACGGGCAGGACATGGTGGTCAAGGCGGCGGCGGTGGCCGACTTCACCCCGGCCCAGACGGCGGAGGACAAGCTGAAAAAGGACCAGTTGGACGGCCGCATCGAACTGGTGCGCACCAAGGACATCCTGGCGGCGGTGGGGGAGTGCGCCCGCCCCGACCAGGTGATCTGCGGCTTCTCGATGGAGACGAGGGATCTGGTGGAGAATTCGTCCAAGAAACTCGCCTCCAAGCGCGCCGACATGATCGTGGCCAACAACCTCAAGCAGCCCGGCGCCGGGTTCGAGGTGGACACCAACGTGGCGACCCTCCTCACCAAAGAGGGGGCGGAGGAGTTGCCCTTACTGCAAAAGGGGGAGTTGGCCGACCGGCTGCTGGACCGGCTGCTCGCTCTCTGGCAGGCCAAGCGGGGCGAGCACTAGAGCTGTGTGGGGGCGCGGCGGACCGGCTTTGGAACCCGCGGCCGCGGGCGGCCGGCGCGCCTGTCCCCGAGATGGAAAATAGAAGAGAGGAGGCGGCTTTGTCTGTGCCCGAAACGGTTGCGAAAATAGCGGTGGACAATGCCGCCTTTTACTTTGACAAGCCCTTTAGCTATAAGATCCCCCCCGCCCTGCGGGAGGAGGTCGCCCCTGGAGCGCGGGTCACCGTCCCCTTTGGGCGGGGGAACAAGCGCCGCAGCGGCCTGGTGTTGGAATTCTGCCAGGAGGAGGACACCTCCCGCTGCAAGGAGATCGCCAGCGTCTACGACCGGGAACTCTGCGAGAATGAAGAGCTCTTCAAGCTGGTTTTCTACCTGCGGGAGACCACCTTCTGCACCTACTACGACGCGGCCAAGGCCATCCTCCCGGCGGGGGTGGGGATCACCATCAAGGAGTATTTCCTCCTGCGCGAGGAGCTGCTGCCCCCCGCCCTCACCCCCCGGCAGCAGTCGGCGGTGGAGGCCCTGCGCGCCCGCCGGGGGCGGCTCCTCTGCGCCGATTTGCTGGCGGCGGCCGGCGGGAAGCCGGACGCCAGGGAACTGCGGGAGCTGCTGGAGTGCGGCGCCCTGGAGCGGGACTACCAGAACCGCCGCCGCTACGGCGGGGACCAGATCACGTGGGCCAAGGCCATTCCCTTTACAGGTAAGCTGACCCCCAAGCAGAAGGCGGTCTACGACTGGCTCTGCACCAGGGAGGAGGGGGCCACCTTGAAAGAGCTGCTCTACCAGACCGGGGTGGGGCGGACGGTGGTGGACAACCTGAAAAAGAAGGGGGCCCTGGCCCTCTTTGAGCAGGAGAGCTACCGCGAGGTCTTCGACGTGGCCGGGCGGGAGGACCCGGGCGGAGTGGTGTTGACCCCGGCCCAGGCGGCGGTCTACGACCCCCTGTCGGCGGCCATGGCGAAACGGGCCTACGGCTGCTCGCTCCTCTACGGGGTCACCGGCTCGGGCAAGACCCTGGTCTTTATCAAGCTGATCGAAAACGCCCTGCGCCTGGGCAAACAGGCAATTTTGCTGGTGCCGGAAATCGCCCTCACCCCCCAGGTCATCACCCGCTTCAAGACCCTCTTCGGGGAGCGGGTGGCGGTCCTACACAGCGGCCTCTCGGTGGGGGAGCGGGCCAGCGAGTACCGGCGGATCAAGGAGGGAAAGGCCGACATCGTCATCGGCACCCGCTCGGCAGTCTTCGCCCCCCTGCGAAACATCGGCATCATCATCCTGGACGAGGAGCAGGAGGGGAGTTACCACTCCGACTCCTCCCCCAAGTATCACGCCCGGGACGTGGCCCGCTTTCGCGCCAAATACCACGCCGCGCAGTTGGTGCTGGCCTCCGCCACCCCCAGCGTGCTGACCTTTAGCGCCGCCAAGCGGGGGGAGATCGCCCTCTACCAACTGCCGGAGCGGTACTCCGGCAACGCCCTGCCCCAGGTGGAGCTGGTGGACATGAAGGCGGAGCTGGCCTCGGGCAACACCTTTGAGATCTCCCGCCCCCTGGCCCGGCAGATCCAACTGGCCGTGGGCGCGGGACACCAGGTGATCTTGCTCATCAACCGCCGGGGGTACAACACCACCGCCGTCTGTTCGAGCTGTGGGGCGGTGGCCCGCTGCAAGCACTGCGACATCCCCCTGACCTACCACCGGCAAAACGGGCGGCTGGTCTGCCACTACTGCGGCTACTCGGTGGAGCTGACCGGCCGCTGCGACAACTGCGGCGACAGCCACCTGCGGCTGTTGGGGGCCGGCACCCAGAAGGTGGAGGACCAGTTGGAACTCCTCTTCCCCGAGGCGCGCATCCTGCGCATGGACACCGACACCACCGTCAGCAAGGACTCCCACCGCGCCTTTTTACAGGCCTTTGCCGGGGGGGAGTACGACATCCTGGTGGGCACCCAGATGGTGGCCAAGGGGCTGGACTTCCCCAACGTCACCCTGGTGGGGGTGCTGGGGATCGATCACGTGCTGGGCGGCCAGAGCTACCGCAGCTTTGAGCGCTGCTTCTCCCTGGTGACCCAGGTGGTGGGCCGGGGCGGCCGGGGCGCCCAGTCGGGGCGGGCGGTCATCCAGACCTTCGACCCCCAAAACCGGGTGCTGGGCCTGGCCTCCCGCCAGGACTACGACGCCTTTTTTGCCGAGGAGATGCAGGCCCGCAAGTACCTGCTCTACCCGCCCTTTTGCGACCTCTGCCTGATCGGCCTCACCGGGGCCAAGCGGGAGCGGTGCATCGAGGCGGGCCGGGCGCTGATGGAGATCTTGCAGCGGCTGGCCCAGGGCAACTACCGGGGAGTGCCCCTGCGGCTGATGGGCCCCACCCCCTTTTTGGTGGAGCGCGTCAGCGACAAGTACCGCTACAAGATCATCGTCAAGTGCAAGAACAACCGCACCTTCCGCGCCCTGCTGCGGGAGGCCATCGCCGCCCTGGCCCAGCAGGTTTCCCTGCGGGATGTGGCGGTGGGGGTAGATTTTCACCCCGACAATGAGATATAATAGACGCGATAAGGCAATTTTCGCCCGTTTGCCCCTTCGGGGCCGGGGCGTCCACAGACTGTGCGATAGAGAAGGAGCAGGTAGACCATGGCAATGCGCAACATCGTGACCAAGGAGCAGGAGCTTCTGCGAAAGAAGAGCCGCCCGGTGGAGAAGTTTGACGAGAAACTGGCCCAACTGGTGGAGGACATGATCGAGACCATGAACGAGGCCGACGGGGTCGGCCTGGCCGCCCCCCAGGTGGGGCTTCTGCGCCGGGTGGTGGTCATCGACGTGGGGGAGGGGCCGATGGAGCTCATCAACCCCGAGATCCTCTCCCGCGAGGGGGAGGAGGAGGCGGTGGAGGGCTGTCTCTCCTTCCCGGGGGAGTTCGGCTTTGTCACCCGCCCCTACAAGGTGAAAGTCCGCTACCAGGACCGCACCGGCCAGGTGCTGGAAAAGGAGGGGGAAGACCTCTTCGCCCGCTGCGTCTGCCACGAACTCGACCACCTGGACGGGGTGCTGTTTGTGGACAAGGCCAGCCAGATCCTCACCAAGGAAGAGCTGGCCGAACTCATCGCCCAGCAAGAAGGGGAGGAGGGGGAGCAGTAGCCCCCCTCCCGCGAAAGGCGGTTTGCAGATGGACATCGTATTTATGGGGACCCCCGACTTTGCCGAACAGAGTCTGCGGGCCCTGCTGGAACAGGGCTTGTCGGTCAAGGCCGTCTACACCCAGACCGACAAGCCGGTGGGCCGCAAGCGGGTGCTGACCCCGCCCCCGGTCAAGGTGCTGGCCCAGCGCCACGGCATCCCGGTCTACCAGCCCAAGAGCCTGCGCCGGCCCGAGGTGATAGAGGAGCTGCGCGCCCTGGCCCCCGACTTGATCGTGGTGGTGGCCTACGGCAAGATCCTCCCCAAGGAGGTCATCGACCTGCCCCCCCTGGGCTGCGTCAACGTCCACGGCTCCCTGCTGCCCCGCTACCGGGGGGCCGCCCCCATCCAGTGGGCGGTCATCAACGGGGAGAAGGAGACCGGCGTCACCACCATGTATATGGATGAAGGGGTGGACACCGGGGACATCATCCTCCAGTCCACCACCCCCATCGGCCCGGAGGAGACCTCCGGCGAGCTCTTTGACCGGCTGGCCGCCCAGGGGGCGGAGCTGCTGGTGGAGACCTTGCGCCTGGTGGAGCGGGGCGAGGCCCCCCGCCGGGCGCAGGAGGGGGAGTCCTGCTACGCCTCCATGCTCGACAAGGAGCTGGCCGAACTGGATTTCACCGCCCCCGCCCAGGCGGTGCACGACCGGGTGCGGGGTCTAAACCCCTGGCCGGTGGCCTATACTTTTTTCGGCGGCAAGAAGTGCAAGGTCTTTTCCTGTGAGGTGGTCCCCGGCCCCTTTGCGGCGCCCCCCGGCTGCGCGGTGGCCGACGGCTCCCTCTGTATCGCCTGCGGCGACGGCAGCGGGGTGCGGCTGAAAGAAGTCCTCTTGGAGGGCGGCAAGCGCACCACCGAGGCCGACTTTCTGCGCGGCCACCCGGTCAAGGCGGGGGACCGCTTCGCCGGCTGACCCGACCTTGCCCTCACCCTCATCCTTGCCCCGGGAAGGAGAATTTGCAGATGCCCTTTTTTCTAATCGACCGATATTACCTGTTGTTGGTGGTGCCCGCCCTCCTGGTGACCCTCTGGGCCCAGGTGCGGGTCAAGTCCACCTTTGCCAAGTACAGCCACGTCTTTTCCCGCCGGGGCTTTACCGGCAAGGACGCGGCCCTCTACATCCTGCGGCAAAACGGGGTGACAAACGTCTCGGTGAGCGAGACCGGCGGCCACCTCAGCGACCACTACGACCCCCGGGCGGGGGTGATCCGCCTCTCGGGGGAAGTCTACTCCGGCACCTCGGTGGCCTCCATCGGGGTGGCCGCCCACGAGGCGGGGCATGCCCTCCAACACGCCCAGGGGTATTTCCCCCTCACCCTGCGAAACGCCATCATCCCCATCACCAACATCGGTTCCACCCTCTCGGGGCCCCTCATCCTGCTGGGCTTCATCATGGGGATGGGGCCGCTGGTGGACGTGGGGATCCTGCTGTTTTCCCTGGTGGTGGTCTTTCAATTGGTGACCCTGCCGGTGGAGTTCAACGCCAGCCGCCGGGCCGTCGCCATCCTCGGCGACGCCGGGCTGCTGGAGGGGGAGGAGCTCACCGGCGCCAAGCGGGTGCTGAGTGCCGCCGCCCTCACCTATGTGGGCAGCCTGCTGGTCTCCCTGGCCAACCTGCTGCGATTGATCTTGCTTTTCGGACGGAGGAACAATGACTGACAGACAGACGAGTGAGCGGCTGGTGGCCGCCAAGGCCCTCTGCCGGGTGGAGACCGGCGGCTACGCCGGGGCGGTGCTGGATCAGGCCCTGGAGCAGAGCGGGCTGGAACCCCGGCAGCGGGCCCTGGCCACCCGGCTGGTCTACGGGGTCACCAGCTGCAAATACCGGCTGGACGAGGCCGTCGACCGGCTCTGCGGGGGGCGGCCCCTCTCGGTGCAGGTGCGCACCATCCTCCGCCTGGGGCTCTACCAGTTGTCCTTCTGCGACGGCATCCCCGCCAGCGCCGCCGTCAACGAGACGGTGAAGCTGGCCGGCCCCCTGCGCCAGATCGGGGCCACCGGGCTCTGCAACGCCGTGCTGCGCCGCTTCCTGCGGGAGGGGAAACCCCTCTACGAGGGGGAGGACCTGTCGGTGCGCTATTCGGTGGAACCCTGGATCGCAAAGCTCTGGCAAAAGCGCTACGGCGGCGACACCTGCCGCGCCCTGCTGGAGGCCTTTGCGGGCGAGTTTCCCACCTTTGTGCGGGTCAACACCCAAAAGACCACCGCCCCGGCCCTGCTGGCCCGCTGGCGGGCGGCGGGGA
>NZ_WWVY01000019.1:14806-20304 GCF_009876955.1 Bittarella massiliensis (ex Durand et al. 2017)
CCGCCGAGACCGGGTGTGAAAACGCCCTGCGGCTGGAGGCGGCGGGCCGGGTGCCCGACCTGCCCGGCTTTGCCGAGGGGCTCTTTCACGTGCAGGACCTCTCCTCCCAGTACTGCGCCCTGGCCCTGGGCGCCAAGCCGGGGGAGCGGGTGATCGACTTCTGCGCCGCCCCGGGCGGCAAGAGTTTCACCCTGGCCCAGATGATGGGGGACGAAGGCGAGCTTCTCGCCTGCGACCTGCAGGGCTACAAGGCCGCCCTCATCGCCGAGGGGGCACAGCGCCTGGGGCTCTCCGCCGTGCGCGCCCAGGTGCACGATGCCCGGCAGCCCCTCCCGGGTGGGGAGGCGGACCGCATCCTCTGCGACGTGCCCTGCTCGGGGTTGGGGGTGATGGGCAAAAAGCCTGACCTGCGCTACAAGCGGCGCGACGAGGTGAAGGACCTGCCCAGCCTGCAGCTGGACATCCTCAAAAACGCCGCCGAACACCTGCGGGTGGGGGGCGAACTGGTCTACTCCACCTGCACCCTCAACCCGGCGGAGAACCAGGGGGTCTTCGGCAAATTCCTGCGGGACGACGGGCGGTTTGTCCGCGTCCCCATCGAACCGGCCTGCCCCGGCGCGGTGAAGGAGGAGGAGACCCTCACCCTCTTTCCCCACAAGACCGGGACCGACGGCTTCTTCATGGCCAAGTGCAGGCGAGTAAAATGAGCGGAGGAGAACGGCCAATGACAGACATCCGCAGCCTCTCCCAGGGGGAGTTGGAGGACCTTTTGACCCAGTGGGGGCAGCCCCGGTACCGGGCGGGCCAGCTCTTTGACTGGCTGCACAAAAAGGGGGCGGACTCCTTTGCGGAGATGAAAAACCTCCCCGCCGCCCTGCGGGAGCAGTTGGCGGGGGAGTGCTTCATCGCCACCGCCGCCGTGGAGCGCAAGCTGGTCTCCCAGCTCGACGGCACGGTGAAATACCTCTTTCGCCTGCGCGACGGCGAGATGGTGGAGGGGGTGGTGATGCGCTACAAGCACGGCCTCTCCATCTGCCTCTCCACCCAGGTGGGCTGCAAGATGGGCTGCTCCTTCTGCGCCTCCACCCTGGCGGGCTTTGTCCGCAGCCTCACCGCCGGGGAGATGCTGGCCCAGATCTACACCGCCTCCCGCGATTTGGGGGAGCGCATCGGCAACGTGGTGCTCATGGGCATCGGCGAGCCGCTGGACAACTACGAGCAGGTGCTGCGCTTCATCCGAAACGTCACCAGCCCCAAGGGACTCGACCTCTCGCCCCGGCACATCACCCTCTCCACCTGCGGGCTCTGCGACCAGATCCGCCGGCTGGCCGACGAACAGCTGCCCATCACCCTCTCCATCAGCCTGCACGCCCCCTTCGACGAGATGCGGGACCGGCTGATGCCGGTCAACCGGCGCTACAACATCGCCCAGCTGCTGGACGCCTGCCGCTATTATTCCGAAAAGACCGGGCGGCGGGTCTCCTTTGAATACACCCTCATCGCCGGGGTCAACGACACCCCGGCCTGCGCCGACCGGCTGGCCCAGCTCTGCCGGGGCTTTTTGAGCCACGTCAACCTGATCCCGGTCAACGCCGTGGAGGAGACCGGCTACACCCACGGCAGCGAGCGGGAGATCCGCGCCTTTCAGGAGCGGCTGGTCCGCCAGGGGGTCAACGCCACGGTGCGGCGGACCCTGGGGGCCGACATCTCCGCCGCCTGCGGCCAACTGCGCAGGCAAGAGCAGCACAATTAGGAGGAAAACACCATGTTGCGAATCGTATCGAATACCGACAAAGGGCTGGTGCGCGACCAAAACCAGGACGCGGCCAAGTCCGGCGCCCTGGCGGACGGGACCATCTGGTCCTGCGTCTGCGACGGGATGGGCGGCGCCGTGGGCGGCAACATCGCCAGCCGGGTGGTGGTGGACGCCTTCGCGGAGTCGGCGGGCTCCCTCTCGGGCGAGTACAGCGCCGAGACGGTGAAGAACTTCCTCATCGCCGCCGTCAACCGGGCCAACGCCCTGGTCTGCCAGCGCATCGAGGAGGACCCCTCCCTGGCGGGGATGGGGACCACCGTGGTGGCCTGCGTGGTCAAGAGCGGGTTTGCCCACATCGCCCACGTGGGGGACAGCCGGGCCTACAAGCTGGGGCCCGGGGGGATCGCCCAACTGACCAAGGACCACTCGATGGTGCAGGTGCTGGTGGAGCAGGGGCAGATCGCCCCGGAAGAGGCAAAGACCCACCCCAAGCGCAACATCATCACCCGGGCCGTCGGCATCTCCCGCAATGTGGATGTGGACTACGAGGAGGTCCCCCTGGAAGAGGGGGAGATGCTGCTGCTCTGTACCGACGGGGTCAGCGGTCCGCTGGAGGACGAAGAGATGCTGCAGATCGTGCGCGAGACGGACTTTTTCCAGGCCACCGCCGCCCTCGTCGAGGCGGCCAACGCCCGGGGCGGCAGCGACAACGCCACCGCCGTGCTCATCGGTTAAAGGGGGAGAGAAGAGAATGGACAAGTACATTGGAAAACGGCTGGACGGCCGCTACCTGGTGGAGGAACTCATCGGCATCGGCGGGATGGCCAACGTCTACAAGGCCACCGACTTGCTGGAGCACACCACCGTGGCCGTCAAGATCCTCAAGGACGAATTCGCCGAGAGCGATGAGTTCCTGCGCCGGTTCAAAAACGAATCCAAGGCCATCTCCCTACTGTCTCACCCCAACATCGTCAAGGTCTTTGACGTGAGCTTCAGCGAAAAGGTCAACTACATCGTCATGGAGTACATCGACGGCATCACCCTCAAGGAGTACATCCAGCAAAAAGACATCCTCCCCTGGAAGGACGCGGTTCACTTCATCACCCAGATCCTGCGGGCTCTGCAGCACGCCCACGACCGGGGCATCGTCCACCGGGACATCAAGCCCCAAAACATCATGCTGCTGCCCGACGGCTCCCTCAAGGTGATGGATTTCGGCATCGCCCGCTTTGCCCGCAGTGAGAACCGCACCATCACCGACCGCGCCATCGGCTCGGTGCACTACATCAGCCCCGAGCAGGCCCGTGGCGACGAGACCGACGCCAAGGCCGACCTCTACTCGGCCGGGGTCATCCTCTTCGAGATGCTCACCGGCCAGCTGCCCTTCGAGGCGGACACCGCCGTGTCGGTGGCCATCAAGCAGATCTCCGACCTGCCGGTCTCCCCCCGCCAGCTCAACCCCGACATCCCCGAGGGGTTGGAGGAGATCACCCTCAAGGCCATGCAGAAGGATGTGGACCGGCGCTACCAGTCCGCCTCCGAGATGCTCTCGGACATCGAGGAGTTCAAGCGCAACCCCTCCATCAGCTTTCAGTACAAGTACTTTGTGGACTCCGAGCCCACCAAGTACATGGACGCCATCAAGGAGGTCCGCACCGAGCAGGAGGAGCTCGCCCCCGAGAAGAAGGGCGGCAAAAAGAAAAAGAAGAAGGGCTTTTTCTCCATCTTCTACAAAGACGACGGCAGCCGCAACAACATGGCCATCCTCGCCGGGATCGCCAGCGCCTTTCTGGTGGCGGCCATGCTCCTCATCGGGGGGATGGCCATCTTCTCCACCGGCATCTTCGGCGGCCGGGTCGCCGCCCCCAACTTGGTGGGGATGAGTTTGGAGGACGCCAAGGCCAAGTACCCCGACTTCAAGTACAAGGAGGGGGACCCGGTCTTCAGCGACGAGATCGAGGCCGGGCTGATTGCCGAGCAGAGCCCCAAGGGCAATGCCCGAATGAAGAAAAACGGCACCATTGAGGTGCACCTGAGCCAGGGCCCCGAGGTGTTGGTGGTGCAGGACGTCTACGGGATGGAGGCCTCCGCCGCCGAGGCGGCGCTGCGCAAGCAGGGCCTCAAGCCGGTCATCGAGCACAAGAAGAGCGACAGCGTGCCAGTGAACTTTGTCATCGAGACCAACCCCGCCAAGGGCACCGAGGTGCAGAAGGGGGACGAGGTCACCATCTACGTCAGCCAGGACGAGGACACCGAGGAGCAGGTGAAGGTCCCCCTCCTCTCGGGCACCGACAAGGCGGGCGCCGAGTCGGCCCTCAAGGGCGTCGGCCTCACCCTGGGCAAGGTGACCGAGGTGGAGAGCGACAAGCCCAAGGGCATCGTGGTGGGGCAGGACCCCGCCAGTGGCACCGAGGTGGATGCGGGCACCATCGTCAACATCGAAGTCAGTAAAGGGCCGAAGGAGCCGACCAAGGTCAGTGTCTCGGTCGCTCTGCCCAAGGGCATCGGCAGCATCCAGCTGAAGATCTACCAGGACGGCCAGATGATCAAGGACGCGGGGGAACTCAACCCCAACTACGGCGGCAGTGGCAGCTATTCCATCGAAGTGTCGGGGCTGGAGAGCGACATGCCGGTCACCGTCACCTTCCAAATCAACGGCAAGCCCTATCAGAGCTATACCGTCAACTTTGCCACCGGCAAGGCCACCCTCAAGGAGGACCACTCCGGTGACGCCGCCTTCAAGCCTGCGCCCACTCCCCCCACTTCTTCCAGCCAGTCGGCGGCCCAGGGCGGGAACGCCGGCGGCGAGGTGAAGGGGTAAGATGCCGAAGGGACTCATCTGCAAGGCCATCAGCGGGTTTTACTACGTCGAGAGCGGCGGCAGGACCTACGCCTGCCGGGCCAAGGGGGCCTTTCGCAACCAGCACATCAAACCCCTGGTGGGGGACTGGGCCCTATTCACCCCCGAGGGGGAGGGCGGCCGGGTGGAGGAGATCCTCCCCCGCAAAAACAGCTTCATCCGCCCCCCGGTGGCCAACATCGACCAGTTTTTCTTTGTGGTCAGCGCCTGCAGCCCGGCGCCCAACCTCTTTGTGCTCGACAAGCTGATTTCCATCGCCGAGTACAAGGGGGTGGAGCCGGTCATCGTCCTCACCAAGCTGGACATGGAGGAGGCCGACCGCATCGCCGCCATCTATCAAAAGGCGGGCTTCCCCGTCCTGCGGGTGGACTACCGCTCCAGCGGCTGGCGCGCCCCGCTGGAGCGCTGCCTGCAGGGCAAGGTCTCGGCCTTCTGCGGCAACTCGGGGGTGGGCAAGTCCACCCTCATCAACCACCTGGGGTTCACCCCCGAGATCGAGACCGGGGAGATCAGCGACAAGCTGGGCCGGGGACGGCACACCACCCGCCAGGTGGAGCTCTACCCCCTGCCCTTTGGCGGCTATCTGGCCGACACCCCCGGCTTTTCCGACGTGCAGCTGCACCGGCAGGAGCAGATCCTCAAGGACCAACTGCCCTACACCTTTCGGGAGATGGTCCCCTACCTGGACGGCTGCCAGTTCACCGGCTGCTCCCACACCTGTGAAAAGGGGTGCGCGGTGCTGGCGGCGGTGACGGCGGGGGAAATCCCCCCCAGCCGCCATGAGAGCTATTGCGCCCTCTACGAGGCGGTCAAGGACATCGCCCCCTGGGAGCTGGAGGGCGGCAAAAAATCGTGATTTATCTGGGTCGGGGGCGCCGGGCG
>NZ_WWVY01000019.1:20360-28357 GCF_009876955.1 Bittarella massiliensis (ex Durand et al. 2017)
CCCCCCGACTGGTTGAGAGGGGAGAGAGAAGCGGTGAAAGAGCGCTGTGTGGTGGTGGGGGCGGCCCCCCTGGAGAGCGACCAGGTCCTGGGACAGATCGCCCCCACCCGGGACTATGTCATCTGCGCCGACGGGGGGATCGACCACCTGCGCCGGGTGGGCCTGACCCCCGACTTGCTGATGGGGGACCTGGACTCGGCCAGCAGCCCCCCGGAGGGGGTGGAGGTGGTGGCCTTTGACCCGGTGAAGGACGACACCGACACCCATATCGCCCTCAAGCGGGGGCTGGCCCTGGGCTACCGGGACTTTTTGCTGCTGGGCTGCACCGGCGGGCGGCTGGACCACACCCTGGCCAACCTGCAAAGCCTCTACGCCCTCAAGCGGCAGGGGGCCGACGGCTGTCTGCAAGACGACCGCCACCGCATCTTCTTTTTGTGGGAGGAGGAGCGGGAGATCCCTCGGGAGGACTACCGCTACCTCTCCTTCTTCGCCTATGGGGGCGAGGCGGCGGGGGTCACCCTGCAAGGGGTCAAATACCCCCTGTACGAGCACCTGTTGACCCCCGACTTCCCCCTGGGCGTCAGCAACGAGATCACCGGAAAAAGCTGCAAAGCAGCGGTCAAAAAGGGGTGTTTGCTGGCCGTTTTGGCCAGGGAGTGAACCCCCGGCAGCCCTTTTGTATATACTGGTACAACAGCGGAAAGGGCGGTGGGGCGGATGCGCGGCAGGAACAGGGTCATCAAACTCATTATGGTGACGTTGGGAGCGGGGCTGCTGCTGTCGTTTTGCCTCACCGCCGGCACCGCCGTCATCGCCATCGCCCTGGTGCTCATCGCCCTGGGGTTGCTGATGCAGAATTGACAGGAGGGTTTTTTGATGCAGGTGGTCGTGATCAAGAGTTCCAAATTCATGTCGAAAATTCTGAAGAAGATCTTCAAGATCAAACCCGAGCAAAACTGAAGTGGGGAAGGCCTCTGCGGGGGCCTTCCCCCTTTTGCGGCCCCGGGGAGGGGGGACAAGCCCGCCCCCGCAGCGGCCTTGGGGGCGGATGAAAAAGATTTGTGAATTGGGCGCTTTCCCTTTACATTGGTGCCGCAAATAGAGTAGAATATAGTTTGAAATATACTGGGTGGGAGTGTGTGAGAAGCAATGGAACTGAAGTACAAGAGGATCCTGTTGAAGCTGTCCGGCGAGGCGCTGGCAGGTGATAAAAAGATGGGGATCGACTACAACATCGTCACCGACATCTGCAAAAACATCAAGATGTGCACCGAACTGGGCTGCCAGGTGGCCATCGTCGTGGGCGGCGGCAACTTCTGGCGGGGCCGCTCCAGCGGCGAGATGGAGCGCACCCGGGCCGACCACATGGGGATGCTGGCCACCGTCATCAACGCCTTGGCCCTGGCCGACAGCCTGGAGCAGCAGGGGGTGCCGGTGCGGGTGCAGACGGCCCTGCCCATGCAGCAGGTGGCCGAGCCCTACATCCGCAACCGGGCGGTGCGCCACCTGGAAAAGGGGCGGGTGGTCATCCTGGCCTGCGGCACCGGCAACCCCTTCTTCTCCACCGACACCGCCGCCGCCCTGCGCGCCGCCGAAATCAACGCCGAGGTCATCTTCAAGGCCACCATGGTGGACGGGGTCTACGACAAAGACCCCAAAAAGTACCCCGACGCCGTCCGCTTCGACCGGGTCTCGTTTTCCCGGGTGCTGGCCGACTCCCTGGGGGTCATGGACTCCACCGCCGCGTCCCTCTGCAAGGACAACAGTCTCCCCATCCTGCTCTTTGACTTGAGCGATCCCTACAACATCGTCCGCGCCCTCTGCGGCGAGGACATCGGCACCCTCGTCAGCGAGGACTAGCAGCGAGAGATCCCCCCGAAAATAATCAGGCGGCCCCGCCGCCTCACAGGAGGTAGCTTTTCATGAGAGAAGAGTATGCAGTTTACGAGAAGAAGATGGGCAAATCCATCGGCGTGATGGAGGGCGAGTTCGCCGCCATCCGCGCCGGCCGCGCCAACCCCGCCGTCCTGGACAAGGTGACGGTGGACTACTACGGCGTGCCCACCCCCATCGCCCAGATGGCCGGGGTCTCGGTCCCCGACGCCCGCACCCTGCTGATCCAGCCCTGGGACAGCTCGACCCTCAAAGCCATTGAAAAGGCCATCCTCGCCAGCGATTTGGGCATCACCCCCAACAACGACGGCAAGGTCATCCGCATGGCCTTCCCCCCGCTGACCGAGGAGCGCCGCAAGGAGATCGTCAAGTCGGTCCACAAGCTGGAGGAGGAGTGCAAGGTCGCCATCCGCTCCATCCGCCGGGACGCCATCGACAAGTTCAAGGCCCAGAAGAAGGCGGGAGAGCTGTCTGAAGACGACCTGAAGGACCTGGAGAAGGGGATCCAGAAACTCACCGACACCTACTGCGACAAGGCCGAGGCCGCGGCCAAGGCCAAGGAAAAAGAGATCATGGAGATCTAGCCGGTGTTCTTTCAAAAGAAGAAACGGCTTCTCGCGAAACCGGATTTTGACAACCTGCCCCAGCACATCGGCTTTATTATGGACGGCAACGGCCGCTGGGCCAAGCGGCGGGGGCTGCCCCGCTCTGCCGGGCACCGGGCCGGGGCCAAGACCTTTCGGGACATGGTCCGCTACTGCAAGGACATCGGCATCAAAAACATGACCGTCTACGCCTTCTCCACCGAGAACTGGAAGCGCCCCAAGGAGGAGGTGGAGGCCATCATGGACCTGCTGCGCAGCTACCTGAAAGACGCCTTTGACCACCGGGAAGAGGAGGTGCGCTGTCTGATTTTGGGGGACACCGCGCCCCTGGCGCCGGACATTGTCGCCCTCATCAAAAAGCTGGAGGACGAGAGCCGCGACTGCAAGCAGATGACCCTCAATATCGCCCTCAACTACGGCGGCCGGGCCGAGATCACCCACGCCGTGCGCGAACTGGCCGGCCAGGTGCAGCGGGGGGAACTGGCCCCCGGGGAGATCACCGAGGACACCATCTCCGCGCACCTCTACACCGCGGGCCAGCCCGACCCGGACTTGATCATCCGCCCCAGCGGGGAGTACCGGACCTCTAACTTCCTGCTCTGGCAGTCGGCTTACAGCGAACTGGTGTTCATGGATGTGCTGTGGCCCGATTTCACCCGCCGCGACCTGGACCGCGCCATCCTGGAGTACCAGAACCGCGACAGAAGGTTTGGAGGGGTATAATTTTGGCAACCAGAATCATCAGCGCGGCGGTGGGCCTTGTCCTGCTGGCGATCGCCGTGCTCTTTTACGGCACCCTGGCCTTTAATGTCATCGTGCTGCTCATCACCCTCATCGCCCTGCACGAGATTTTTGGGGCGGTGAAACTGCACAACAAATTTGGGATGTACGGCTGGTGCGCCCTCTTTGCGGCCTTTGTGCTGCTCTACGACAAAATACCCCCCACCGGGGCCATCCACCTGACGGCGGGGCTCTTCGTCTTTACGGCGGGGATGGCGGCCTTTGCGGTCTTTCACTTTGCAGACATCCCCTTTTCCAGTATCGCCATCGTCTACATGGAGACCATCGCCATCCTCTTCGGCTTCTCCTCCACCCTGCTCATGCGCAGCGTCTTTCCCCAAGACGGGCTCTTCTATCTGATCGCCGCGCTGGGCTGCGGGTGGCTGGCCGACACAGGGGCCTATTTTTCGGGCCGGCTCTTCGGCAAGCACAAACTGGCCCCCAACGTCAGCCCCCACAAGACGGTGGAGGGCTCGCTGGGCGGCCTGCTCACCAACGTGCTGGCCCTCTGCCTCATCGCCTGGGGCTACCACCGCTTTTTGGGCGGCGGGCCCATCTCCTATCCCCACCTGATCGTGGTGGCCACCGTGGGCGCCCTGGCGGGGATGTTGGGGGACCTGGTGGCCTCCAGCCTCAAGCGGCAGCAGGGAATCAAGGACTACGGCACCATCATGCCCGGGCACGGGGGGATCATGGACCGCTTTGACAGCGTCATCTTCACCCTGCCCACGGTGCTGCTGCTCTCCTATTACCTGCCCATCGTCCTGCGCTAGGGCGGGGGCGAAAGGAAGGCTTTTTCATGTGCGCTAAAAAAGTAACGGTGCTGGGCTCCACCGGCTCCATCGGCACCCAGGCCCTGGACGTCATTGAAAAAAACGGCTATGAAGTGGTTGGCCTTTCGGCCAACTCTTCTGTTTTAGAGCTGGAAAATCAGGTGCGCCGGTTCCGCCCCCCCTTCGCCTGCATGGTGGACGAGCGGGCGGCGCGCGCCCTGCGAGACGCCCTGCGGGACACCGACACCAAGGTCCTGGCGGGGGTGGACGGCCTCTGCGAACTGGCCGCCCGGGAAGAGGCCGACGTGGTCCTCAACTCGGTGGTGGGGATGGTGGGGCTTCGCCCCACCCTGGCCGCCATCGGGGCGGGCAAACCGGTGGCCCTGGCCAACAAGGAGACCCTGGTCGCCGGCGGCAAGCTGGTGACCGAGGCCGCCCGGGCCAAGAGGGTCCCCATCCTCCCGGTGGACAGCGAGCACTCGGCCATCTTTCAGTGCCTGCAGGACCGCCACTCGGCCAGGGCCCTGAAAAAGGTCATCCTCACCGCCTCGGGTGGCCCCTTCTTCGGCAGGGGCCGGGAGGAGCTGGAAAAGGTGAGCATCGAGGATGCCCTCAACCACCCCAACTGGTCTATGGGGGCCAAGATCACGGTGGATTCCGCCACCTTGATGAACAAGGGATTGGAACTCATCGAGGCGGCCTGGCTCTTTGACAAGACCCCGGACGAAATTGAGATCGTCGTCCACCGGGAGAGCGTCATCCACTCCCTGGTGGAGTTCGACGACCACTCGGTGCTGGCCCAGTTGGGGGTGCCGGACATGCGCATCCCCATCCAGTACGCCCTGACCTACCCGGAGCGGCTCCCATCTCCTGTAAAGGAACTCTCCTTGACAAACTATCCGACCCTCCACTTTGCCAAGCCCGACATCGAGACCTTCACCTGCCTAAAGACCTGTATCGAGGCGGCCCGGCGGGGGGGACTCGCCCCCTGCGCCATCAGCGGCGCCAACGAGGAGGCGGTGGCCCTCTTTTTGGACGGGAAGATCGGCTTTTTGGAGATCGGCGAACTGGTGCGGGGGGCCATGAATACTGTGCCCCGCGCAGACGTATATTCTTTAGAGGATGTGCTGCAGACAGACGCACAGGCGCGGGCCTATGTCCGCGCACAGGCGAGGTAGCCAAAAGCGGCTTTCGGCCCTCGCTCATCAGTTGGAAGGTGAACTATGAACATCGTTTTTTCGATCCTCTTGGCAGTCCTGATGTTCGGACTGATCATCATGATCCACGAGTTGGGGCATTTCATCACCGCCAAACTCGGGGGGATCAAGGTCAACGAATTTGCCATCGGCATGGGGCCGACCCTCCTCAAGCGGCAGAAGGGGGAGACCACCTATGCCCTGCGGGCGGTCCCCATCGGCGGTTTCGTGGCCATGGAGGGGGAGGACGAGGACAGCGCCGACGAGCGGGCCTTCTCCCGCCGCCCGGTCTGGATCCGCATCCTGGTGGTGATCGCCGGGGCCCTGATGAACCTGGTGCTGGGCTTTGTCATCCTCATCATCCTCACCTCGGCCTCCAAACTGGTGCCCACCACCACGGTGGCCAAGTTTGACGAGACCTCCCTCAGCGCCCAGTCGGGGCTGCAGGTGGGGGACGAGGTGCTCTCCATCAACGGCCGGCGCATCTACATCGCCAACGACATCGACTTTGAGCTGATGCGGGACAAAGACGGCTATGTGGACATGACCGTTCTCCGCGACGGCGAGAAGGTCACCCTCACCGGGGTGCAGTTTGCCCTGGCGCAGGACGACAACGGCAACCAGTTTATCAGCCGCGACTTCTGGGTGCTGGGGGTCCCCAAAACGGTGGGCGAGGTGCTCAAGGAGTCGGCCCTCAAGACCGTCTCCATCGGGAAGATGGTCTGGGTCTCCCTGCTCGACCTCATCACCGGCAACGTGCCCATCTCCCAGGTGGCCGGCCCGGTGGGGACGGTGGACATCATCAACCAGGCGGTGAGCATGGGCTGGGAGACCACCCTCAACATGCTGGCGCTGCTGACCATCAACGTGGGCATCTTCAACCTGTTGCCCATCCCGGCGCTGGACGGGGGGCGGCTGGTCTTTCTCCTCATCGAGGCGATCCGCCGCAAGCCCATCAAGGCCAAGTACGAGGGCTTTGTCCACGCGGCGGGGTTCCTACTCCTCATCGGCTTTATGCTCTTTGTGACCTACAGCGACATCACCCGAATATTTGCCCGCTGACCGGTGGGCTGAACACAGTTGCGGGGACCGAAACCGGCCCCGCACCAATTTTACATAGAAGAGGGACAAGCTCATGGAGAGAAAAAAGACCCGCACCCTGCAAATCGGCTCGGTCAAGATCGGCGGCGGCGAGGAGATCGCCGTCCAGTCGATGCTCTGCGCCCCGGCGGCGGATGTGGAGGCCAACGTAGAGCAGGCCAAGCGCCTCTTTGCGGCGGGGTGCGACATCATCCGGGTCGCCGTCCCCGACCGGGAGTCGGTGCGGCTCATCGGCGCCATCAAGGCGGCGGTGCCCACCCCCCTGGTGGCGGACATCCACTTTGACCACCGGCTGGCCCTGGCGGCGGTGGAGGCGGGGGTGGACAAGGTCCGCATCAACCCCGGCAACATCGGCGGCAGGGAGCGGGTGCAGGCGGTGGCCGACGCCTGCAAGGCCCACGGCGTCCCCATCCGCATCGGGGTCAACGGCGGCTCCCTGGAAAAGGAGATCTTGCAGAAATACGGCGCCCCCCCCCCCCCCCCCCTGGTGGAGAGCGCCCTCTACCACATCTCCCTGCTGGAGGAGTGTGGCTTTGCAGACATCGCCATCTCCCTCAAGTCCTCCAGCGTCCCCACCATGATCGAGGCCTACCGGCTGATGTCCCAGCGCTGCGACTACCCCCTCCACCTGGGGGTCACCGAGGCGGGGACCGAGCGGATGGGCCTCATCAAGTCGGCTGTCGGCATCGGCTCCCTCCTCTGCGACGGCATCGGCGACACCATCCGCGTCTCCCTCACCGACGACCCGGTGAAGGAGGTGCGGGCCGCCCGGGACATCCTCAAGGCCCTGGGGATCGGCAAGCAGGGGGTGCGGGTGGTCTCCTGCCCCACCTGCGGGCGCACCCAGATAGACCTGATCTCCCTCGCCAAAGAGGTGGACCGCCTGGTGGAGGGGATGGAGAAGGACATCACCGTGGCGGTGATGGGCTGCGCAGTCAACGGCCCCGGCGAGGCCAGAGAGGCCGACATCGGGGTGGCCGGGGGAGACGGCTGCGGCCTTCTCTTCCGCAAGGGGGAGATCCTCCGCAAGGTGCCGGAAGACCAGATCCTCCCGGCCCTGATGGAGGAGATCGAGCGACTGTGATGTGTTGGGCGGCGGGCTCTCTGGCCCTCCGCCCTTTGTGAAGCAAAAACCGGCCCCGCGCGCTGCGGGAAGTGACCAGGAAGGAAGCCGCCATTGAGCCAGTATTTTTTTGAACAGCTGGGGATCGCCAGGGGGGAGATGGAAGACCTCCCCGCCGACATCCTCTCCATCGCCGTGGACCGCCGGGAGAACCGGCTGGAAATCGCAGCCCGCTTTGCGCAGCCGCTGCCCTATGCCACCTGCAAGCTCTTGCAGAACCACCTGAAGGGCCAGTTGGGCTGCGAGGCGGCCCTCGTCCCCACCTTCCCGGCAGGGGAACCGGGGGAGGCCCTCTTCGAGCTGGTGGCCGAGTACGCCAAAGAGGGCAACTCGATGCTCGACTGCATCCTCTCCCGCTCCCACATCCGCTACGACGGGGGGGAGAACGCCTACGTGCTCGAACTGGAGCAGGGGGGCAAGCACATCCTGGCGGGACTGGGGTTTGAGCAGAAGTTTTGCAGCCAGTACCGGCAGCTCTGCGGCGAGGGGGTGGCCCTGGTCGTGGTGGGGGAGGACGCGCCCCCGC
>NZ_WWVY01000020.1:0-13843 GCF_009876955.1 Bittarella massiliensis (ex Durand et al. 2017)
CGTCTACACCTCTGCCGACAGCGTGTTCCAGGTGGCCGCCCACGAGGATATCGTCCCGGTGGAAGAGCTCTACCGCTACTGCGAGATCGCCCGGAACATCCTCAAGGGCAAACACGCCGTGGGCCGGGTCATCGCCCGCCCCTTTGTCGGGGAGCCGGGGGCCTTTAAGCGCACCTCCCGCCGCCACGACTTCTCCATCAAGCCCCCCCGCAAGACCGTCCTCGACTACATCAAAGAGAGCGGCAAGGAGTGCATCTCCATCGGCAAGATCTTCGACATCTTCGCCGAGCAGGGGCTGACCGAGTCCAACCGCACCGTCAGCAACGACGACGGCATGGACAAACTGATGCAGATGCAGGGCCGCGACTTTGATGGCCTGTGCTTCCTGAACCTGGTGGACTTCGACATGGCTTACGGCCACCGCCGCAACGTGGACGCCTACGCCCAGGCAGCCACCGATTTCGACGGCCAGATCGCCGCGTTCATGGAGGGGATGCGCCCGGACGACCTGCTGATCATCACCGCCGACCACGGCTGTGACCCGGCTTACACCAAGCACACCGACCACACCCGCGAGTATGTGCCCATGCTGGCCTACGGCCCCTCTGTGAAGGCGGGCGTCGACCTGGGTACCCGCTACGGCTTCTGCGACATTGCCGCCACCGTTGCCGAGCACCTGGGCGTCAAGGCCGATGTCGAAGGCAACAGCTTCCTGTCCGAGATCAGCAAATAGGCAAAAACACCACCTGAGTTATAAACTCCTCTGCGGTGTCTCACACTGCAGGGGAGTTTTTGCAGGCGGGGGGAGGAAAAAACGTGAGTGATCAAGTCAAGGGGTACCTGCGGCGGACGCTGGTCATGCTCCCGGCGGTGCCGCTGATGGCGCTGGGGATCTCCCTTTGCGTCTTTGGCAACCTGGGCAGCGACCCCTTTACCGCCTTTCAGCAGGGGATCGGCAACCTGAGCGGCCTCCAGGTGGGGGATGTGTCGATGATCTGCAACGTCTCCATCGTCGTGGCCTTTATCTTCATCGACCGCAAGATGGTCAATGTGGGCTCTGTCATCTTTGCCTTCTGCACCGGGCCCTGCATCAACTTCTTCAACGGGGTCATCCGCTCGATCGCGGGGGCCGAGTTTGCCACCAGCTGGGTGGCCTATCTCTACCCGGTCATCGGCAACCTGCTCATCACCCTGGCCCTGGCCTACTACCTGCCCATCGACCTGGGTATTCAGGCGCTGGACATGCTCTCCCTCACGGTGGGGGAGCGGATGCTCAAAAAGACCTACGGCATCGGCCTCTACATCATCTACGCCGTCATGTTTGCCCTGGCGCTTTTGATGAAGGCGCCCTGGGGCTTTGGCACCCTGGTGAGCATCCTCCTGGTGGGCAAGGGGGTCGACCTCCTCAAGCCGCGGCTGACCCCCATGGTCTACAAGCTGGCGGGGATGGGTCCCCCCCAGGTCTACGCGGTGGAGGAAGAGGGGCAGTAGCCCTTTTCGGTTGGACTTTACTTTACCCCTAGATGGGGCGGCGGGAGCGGATTTGCTCCCACCGCCCCCTTTTTGTGCCCGCCGTCCGGATGACAGGGGCGGGGCAATGGTGTGGGGTATCACGGCCGCTTTGCAGCCGTGATGCCGGGGATGGCCGGGCAGATGGGAGATGCGCAAACGTCGTTTGTCCCCTGCCCGACGGCCGATACCGCTGCGCGCGTTGCGCGCTTGTGGTATAATGGTCGAAGAGAACGAGCGTGTGGAGGGAAACGAGATGGGCATACGACTGATCGTCACCGATTTGGACGGCACCCTGTTGGGGGATGACCACAAGGGGGTCTCCCGCCGGGACAGGGAGGCGCTGGCGCTGGCCCGAGACAGGGGGGCGGTGGTGGCCATCGCCAGCGGGCGCACCTGGCAGGCCCTGGCCGACGCGGCGGAGCAGATTGCCGTGGCCCAGTACGCCATCCTCTCCAACGGGGCGGCCCTGCGGCGGGCGGACACCGGCGAAGTGGAGCCGGTGCGGGAGATCCTGCCCGGCTGCTGGGAGCCGGTGGTCCGGCTGCTCTGGCGGCGGGGCGGGGTGTTTGAACTCTACGCCGGGGGCCGCAGCTACATAGAGGAGGGCGACTTTCTGCGGCTGGGGGAGTGCGGCCTTTCGCCCGGCTTTTTGGAGGACCTGCGCTCCTACAACACCCCCTCCCAAGGGGTGTGGCAGCAGCTGAGGGGGCGGCCGATCGAGAAGATCAACGGCCTCTACCTGCCGGAGGGGGCCCAGGAGGAGGTACAGGAGGCCATCGCCCAGACCGCGGGACTGGTGCGCACCTCCTCCATCCCCGGCAGTTTGGAGCTCAATGCCACCGGCTGCAACAAGGGGGTGGCTTTGCAGGCCCTCTGCGCCGAGCTGGGCATCGCCCCGGAGGAGGCCATGGCCTTTGGCGACGCCGACAACGACCTGGAGATGCTCCGCTTTGCCCACTGGTCCTTTGCCATGGAAAACGGCTCTGCCGAGGCCAAAGAGGCGGCCCGGTACCGCACCGCCTCCAACGCCGAGAGCGGCGTTTCCCAGGCAATATTGCGGCATCTGGACGAAATCGGCGCCCGCTAGGGCAGCCGAAAGGGAGGGAGCGCCGTCTTTTTAGGCGGAATTCCCCTCTGTTCTGCCCAGGGGGCACCTGGGCGGTGAGGAAAATCCCCACAGAAGGGGGAAGAGGCGGCCGACTACGGCGGCGGATGGGCTGATCCCCCTGCGCGACTCGCGGGTGTTGCAAACCCTCGACCAGCCGGCGGCTCTGCCGTTGGCGTGGGCGGCGACGGCGATAGAGGGGGGGAGGCGGTCACCTGCGCCCCTCGGGGCTCGGGGGCCCCTCCACCGCCGACCACGCCTTTTTGCAGGAGATGTGGCAGGGGGGCCGACGAGATGGGTGGGCCGGAGAGGGAGGTCACCCGCCCCCGCTGCGGCAAGACCCTCTGCGTTTCCCCACTTTGGGAAGAAAATTGAGAGACAGGCGGCTCCTTGGGGAGCCGCTTGTTTTTTTGTAGAAGAAATCCCCAGTTGTGCCGGGACCTTTGGAAAAGCGCCGGCGATGGGGAGGGAGTGGACATCCCTTTTGACGCAGTGAAAGCGCGGTCGGCCAGCGGTGCAAAAGGAGGACGGCAGAAGGGGGAAGAATGGCTTGGCGCGTATCGGTTGGAACCGCAACTATCCCATCCCCTTTGTGCTGGGGGTGTTTTACAGCGAAAACAGGCGGAAGTTGGAGTTGTGAAACGGGGAGCGGATCGCGGTGTCGGGGGCAGAAGGGCATCCCAATCACATACATGTGCTTGCAAATCAGCGCAGAGGGAGGCAGATGGCGGACAGGTGAGATGTGGGAATGTGGGAATGGGTGGATCGATTTGTGGGTGACGGGGAGGGTCCCTTGCAGGTGGCAGGCGGTACCCGCACCGTGAGGCGTGACTGGAAGTGTCGGGCTTTGCCCCTCGGATGTGGGGCCACCGGCCCTGCCGGCGGTTGGGCCTTGACAGGAAGGGAAAAGGGGTGTACACTGAATTTACTAAATTAGTAATTTAGTAAATAAATAAAGATAACCGAACAGGAGGCGACGAGATGAAGATCCCAACCAATCTCAAACACAAACCGGTCATCGTGACCGAAAACTACGAAAATATCGACGGCCGCCGCGCCTACGAGACCGACGCGAAGGGCCTCTCCCTGGGGCTGGCCCAGTGGAACGACCGGGGCCGGGTGGACATCTCGGCCAAGGTCTGGCGCTACACCGGGGAGAAGTGGTCCCGCCAGTCGGAGGAGCTGCCCCTGCACCGGGTGCTGGATCTGGCCATCCTGGTCTGCCGCTCCCAGCAGTACTTCCGCGACGCCTACCGCTACCCCAAGCTGTACGACGAGCAGGACCCCTCGGTGGACCAGGTGGGGTTGCAGGGCGACGCCATGCGGATCTCGGTCTGCACCGACAACGCCTGTATCGACGAGGACATCCGCCTCTTTCAGGATGCCCTCGCCAAGGACGACGAGATGTTGGGCGAGCGGTTTGCTGTTCTCGCCCGCATCCTCAAGGAGATGGGGTACTGATGGAGAAGGAGCGCAGAAGAGAGCTGATCCGCGACTACAAGGAGCGGCCGCTGCGGGGGCTGGTCTACGCCATTGAGAATCAAAAGAGGGGGCGGCGGCTGATCCTCGCCGAGACCGACCCCCAGGGGGCCCGCAACCGCTTTGCCTTTTTTCAGATGACGGGGGACTGCCCCCGCAGCGAACTGGCGGCCGACTGGCGCGCCGACGGCCCCCAGGCCTTTGTCCTGGTGGAGCTGGAGGAGATCGAAAAGAAGCCGGAGGCCTTTCGGGAGGACCTGAAGGCCCTGGGCGAACTCTGGCGGGAGCGAGAGAAGCCCGAGACCCTTTACTGAAAGGGGTTTCCCCCAAAAAACCGCCCGCCTCACCCCAGCCGTTTTGTCGGTTGGGATGGGGCGGGTGGTTTGGCCTGTTCAGCCGTAGAGGTGCAGCTTGTCGATGAGTTTTTGGTAGACCGGGTGCATCTCCCTCTCGGTGGAGTAGGTGAGCATCTGGTCGATGGGAACCCACTGCACCCCGCTGTTTTCGTCGGGCTTGGTGGCCAGGGGCTGGCGCTCGTCCGCCTCCAACAGGTAGGTGAAGTTGAGGTGCTGGTGGCTGCTGACATAGTGGCCCCGCTTGACGTGTCCCCAGACCGGCAGGATGTCCAGGGTGTAGATGCCGGGGTAGAGGGGGCGGGTCTGGGCGCCGGTCTCCTCCTGCGCCTCGCGGATGGCCACGGCCAGCAGGTCGTCGTCCCCGTCCGCGTGTCCGCCGGTCCAGGCCCAGGAGTCGTAGAGGTTGTGGTAGCACAGCAGGGTCTTGGTCCGCTCCCGGTTGACGATGAAGGAGGAGGCGGTGAAGTGGGCGAACTCGTTGTCGCGGGTCAACAGGTCATCAAAGCAGCGCAGGTAGGAGAGGATGACCTCCCGGTCCTTCTCCTCCTGCGGGCAGGTGGGGGTATAGTGGTCGAGCTGTTCGGTGAATTTCAAAGCAATTCCTCCAGTAAATCGGTGTAGGCCCGCAGGGCGCCGGGCAGGGAGTAGGTCTGGCGCACCTCTTTCAGCGAGGCAAAGCGGCAGCCGGCGGGCGGGGGGAAGGGGGGACAGGAGAGGGCGACCCCCTCCATCCGCCACTCCACGTGGGTGAAGATGTGCTTGGCCTGACCGAGCCGGCGGGCCCGCCCGGCGGGGATCCCCCACTCGGCCAGGGCCTGGCCCCGCTGGGCGGCGGTGAGGTGCCCGTCCAGCAGCAAAAACTCCCACAGCCCGGCCAGGAGGCCGCTGTCCGGCCGCTTGTGGAGGAGGACCCCCTGGGGGGTGATGACCAGGACCACCGTCTTTTTTTCGACCCGGCGGGCCTTTTTGGCCGCCTTGTTGGGCAGGTAGTGGCGGGTCTCCCGGGCCAGGGCCTGGCAGCACTCCCGCAGGGGGCAGGAGGCGCAGAGGGGCAGGGCGTTGGGGAGGCAGACGGTGGCCCCCAGGTCCATGATCGCCTGGTTGAAGTCGCCCGGGCGGTCGCTGGGAACGGCCTGCGCCGCCAGGTCGAAGAGGGCCCTCTTCACCGCCGGGGCGGCGATGTCCCCCTCGGCGCTGAGGAGGCGGGCAAAGACCCGGTGGACGTTCCCGTCCACCGCGGGGACGGGGAGGCCGAAGGCGATGGAGGCGATGGCCCCCGCCGTGTAGGGGCCGATCCCCGGCAGTTCCAGCAGCGCCCGGTAGTCGCCGGGCAGCCGGCCGCCGTGCGTCTGCATGCAGGCCTTTGCGCAGGCCTGCAGGTTGCGCGCCCGGCTGTAATAGCCCAGCCCTTCCCACAGTTTGAGGAGCAGTTCTGGGTCGGCCGCGGCCAGGGAGGGGATGTCGGGCAGCGCCTCGAGGAAGCGGTGAAAGTAGGGGAGGACCGCCGCCACCCGCGTCTGCTGCAACATGATTTCCGAAATCCAGACCCGGTAGGGGGTGGGGTCCAGCCGCCAGGGCAGGGGCCGCCGGTTCTGGTCGTACCAGTCGAGGAGGGGGGCGGCTGCGCCCTGCAGCAGGGCGAGGCAGTCGCCGTCGGGCAGGGGGGAGAGAAGGGGTTGCAGATCCATGGGGCGACATCCTTTCTGGGGCGGGGCCCCGGCGCTTTTTCCGTCCGGCAACACCCCGGCACCCTTTGCCCCGGCCAGGCATAGCATGAGGGTGTCAACATAGGGGCGAACTGCCCGACAGGAGGAATTGCTGTGAGTATGATTTTAAAGACCACGCTGGGCCCGGTGGAGCCCGATCCCCAGAACCCGTGTCAGCACGCGTCGGTGTGCGGCTGCGTGCCCGCGCCGGTGGCGGTGCAGAAACTGCACGTCACCATCGACGTCGAGGGTCTCTGCGGTCACGACTACTTTGTCTTTTTGCAGGTGCGCGACCCGGAGCGGGAGCACGAGTACATCGTCAGCCAGACCTACTACAACCCGGTCCCGCCGGCTGCCTGCGGCTGCACCACCACCATCCCGCTGGACATCCTGGTGCCGCTGGTGGACTGCCAGCAGGCGTCGGAGTCGGTGGTCGACGTGGTCGTTCAGTACGCGGGTTGGGGCTTCTAAAGGGAAGGGACTTCCCTCTTTGAAGAGAGGGGGGCGCCCGTCTGCCGCCATGAGCAGGGCGGCAGGGGCGCCCCCTTTTTTTGCCTGTGCGGCTACGAGATGGAGAAGCGCAGCATGCGAATGACGTTTTTGGGGTGCACCTCAAAGAGGGTGTCTGCCCCGACCAGCCCCCGCTCGCCGCAGTCGGAGAGGAGGATCTGCCGCCCCGCCGCCCCCTCGGCGTAGCCGCTGACGGTCACCCAGTGCCAGTTGTCGTCCTTGAGTTCGGGCGCGCGGTGGTGGAGGATGAGCAGCGCCAGCGGGTCGCCCTGGTCGATGCTCTCTTTGACGAAGGAGAAGCCGTCGTCGGCCGAGGCCATCTTTCCGCAGCCGACGGGTCGGGCGTGACGGCCCCGTTCCCGGCAGTAGAGGGCGAAATCCCGCGCAAAGCGGCCGGCAAAGGGATAGCCGTGGATGCCGGGGGTCATGTAGCGGTACATCTCCTCCATGCAGGTGAGGTAGGTGAGATGGGAGAAATCCCCCGGGCGGCCGGGGTAGAGGGGGGCCAGGTGGCCGCTGCGGGCGGCGTAGTAGGCGGCCAGATTGGCGCCGGTGACGCTGCCGCACCCGGCGCGCCGCTGCCACTCCCGCGAAAACCACTCCTGGTTGCCGCCGTAGCCGATGATTTCGCCATCCTTTGTGACGGCGGGAAAATCGAGTTCCACTGTGGACAAATGCATTTCCTCCTCTCCCTCTCTCGCCCGGGGGCGCGTTTGGCGGGTCATCTGCTCTGACAGAAAGATGGGGCCATCGCCCCGCAGGCGCCCTAGACCGGCTGGGAGCGCGCCGTTTGGCGCCTCATTGCGGGTGGGGCCGCTGCCCCCTTATCCTATCACGGGAAAGGGGAGAATACAAGGGTTTGAAAAGCCCTGGCGCTAGCCGTTGAGGGCGAGGGCGATCAGGCGGCCGACCCCCCAGAGGAGCAGCAGGTGCAGGGGGTAAAACCAGTAAAAGAACCACTTGGGCCCCCGCCCCTTTTGACCGCTGTAAAGGGAGATGGGGAGAAAGGAGAAGAGGGCCGGGAGCTCCGAAGCACCCAGGGAGAGCAGGGCGGCGGACCCCATTGCCGCCCGCGCCGCCGGCCGCTGCCGGGTCAGGTAGAAGAGGGCCACTAGCAGCACCCCCATGGCCCCGTAGTCGGCAGAGAGCCCGGCCGCCGCCAGGCAGCAGAGGCCCATCCCCAGCACCTGGAGCAGCGCTCGCCCCTCCAGCCAGACCAGCAGTTGCAGGGACAACACCCCAAAAAAGAGGGTGAAGTAGACGTTTTGGTAGTCCGGCGCAAAGGGGGTCAGGGCGAAGGCCAGGTCAAAGGGGATCTCCGACAAGAGGGCGAAGGTCAGCAGTTGCAGGGCGTAGCGCCGCCGGTCGCGGGTGTGGCAAAACCCCTCCGCCAGCAAAAAGCAGAAGAGGGGGAAGGCCAGCCGCCCGACGGTGCGCAGCGCCATATCTGTCAAGAGCAGGGGCCCGTACCAGCCGGGGAGACCCCCGCCGCCGCCCTCGTAGAGGCCGTAGAGGGGGAGGAGAAAGACCGGCTCCAAGATGGCCGCCCCGATGTGGTCGGCAAGCATGGTGCAGACGGCGAGCCACTTGAGGCCAAAGCCCGAGAGGGCGGCGCGGCGGGGTGGGGGCATCTGCTCTCCCTCCTTTTTTGCAGTTTGACGGACGGAAGGGCCGCCCCCGGCCAGCCGGAGCGGCCCTCTGTGTGGCTTGTTAGGCGGCGAGGAAGCCGAAGGCCCCCAGCAGCCCGGCGCTGGCCAGCCCCATGATGACGCCGGCCAGCAGCACCCCGCCCATGACGGCGAGGACGCTGGATTTGAAGTCGAAGTCCAGCAGGCTGGCGGCCAGGGTGCCGGTCCAGGCGCCGGTGCCGGGCAGGGGGATCCCCACGAAGAGGAGCAGGGCCACGAAGAGGCCGCGGCCGGCCTTGGCCTGCAGCTTCTGGCCGCCCCGCTCCCCCTTGCGCAGGAACCAGGCGAACAGTTTGCCGATCACCGGCTTGGTGGAGCCCCACTCCAACACCTTGCGGGCAAAGAGGTAGATGAAGGGCACCGGGAGCATGTTGCCGATGATGCAGACGATGTAGGAGGGGAGGAGGGGCAGCCCCATCACCTGGGAGTAAGGGATGGCGCCCCGCAGCTCCACCACCGGGACCATGGAAATCAAAAAGATGAGCAGATACTTCTTCAGCATTGAGAGAGATCCTCCTAAATTGATTCAGTGCTGGGCCGGGGTCGGCCCGAGGGGGGAACCGGCACTCCGCGCCGGCTCCCCCTTTACCGCTCCAGCAGATGGAAACAACCCTTTTTAATATCGAGACGATACTTTGAATTTAGATTGTAATCAGTATGATTGTAGCAATTTGAGATGAATTCTTGTATGCTCACTGTATATTTCCTTCTGCTGGATTTTTGGGACCTTATTCCACAGGTTTAATCATAGACTCAATAAAGGTAATTTCCTCGTCTGTCAGAGCATACTTTTCATACAGCTCTGTATCTACCCAAGACTTGGAAAAATCCTGCATGGGTACAAAAGAAAAAGTGGATTTTGTTAGATGAATAGAACTTAGTGCTTGTAAAATTAAAAATCGCACAAATTTTGTTTTCAAATAACTTAATAAGTTTTCTGCTTCGTTTCGAGTTGCAAAAAGTCCTGCAAGAAGGTAAGAATGTGTACAAACCTCCCCGGGCTCTAATACTCGCATCGAACTTGTTAAAATCCGAAAAGAGCCATCTTTTCCTGGTTCCCCAGCGTGTTCGGCACTGGTTTGACTGACCAACACTTTATACCGGTTTATATACTCGCTGCCTTTGAGAACTTTATCAGGATTAATGTAACTTCTCCCTGCGCTCGAATAAAGAACTAAATCTGAAATGTTTTTGCGTTTAGTTGTACCACGGACTTTGGTTGGCAATCCAAATGGACTAATTGGGCTAATTAAGGATTCCAGACTTTTCTCGTTTTTAGAAAAGACTGAGTGAATTATATTTACAGCTTGATTATAGCGAACCAGAACAGAGAATTCATCCAAGGGTCGTGTGGAAACCGTACATTTATTTAAATACACATTAGAAAAATCGCATGGTCCAGAATGTTCAGAATCCCACAAAAAATAACACACACCGCCGCTAATACTAATTTGAATATCAGTAAATTATGACCTCTCAACAGAGGTTACAGTGTTTTAATAAAATCCTCCAAAAGCCTTGAAAATAAAGGATTTATCGCAATGTGTCTGCCTTATCTCTTTATACGGTTACACACAAGTTTACTCTTTCCCTCATTGCTCATAAGGGCAAATACAAGGGCAAGAAAATCTCATAACAAGATATAACAAAGTGTGGCAATCGGAGAACTGTGATGTATGTGCGAATATATTATAACGGAGGATTTTTCAATGGACAAGTACATTTACGATGATAAAAATGGTCTGTGGTATGAACTGCAAGGAGATTATTATATCCCATGTCTTATCTTACCAGCCGAAAAAGAACAGCCTATTGGTTTGTGGGGACAGCGGCACTTGCGGTATCTGAAAGAATACCGCCGAGCCACCTACATAACCTTGTTCACAAGCGGCAGACTGAACAATTACCTTGCTGACATCGACAGGCAGGCGCAGGAACGCATGGAAAGGCTCACAGAGCAGATGAAACGGGTGCAGGGTATTACGGAGCAGTTAAAGGCGGAAAACGCTTTGGAATGGACACAGAGAATGAATAACATACGGGCGTGTGCAAAGGAGATTGTGGAAAAAGAAATCATCTTTGCATAAGAAGACAGCGGTAGGATTTAGTTTTCCTACCGCTGTTTCACTTAAATCAAAAAAATATATTGACATTTTTCTATGTGTTGCATATAATAACACATAGACATTTATCTATAGGAGGTGATTGAGAGAGATGGATGAAAAAAGAATTGCGGCAATTTTCAAAGCGTTTTGTGATGAAAACCGCATTAGGATTATAAAACTGCTGCGTTCAGGTGAAAAATGTGCTTGCAAGTTGCTAGAAGAAATCAATGTCACGCAGCCTACGCTTTCCCACCATATGAAAATTCTTTGTGACGCTGAAATAGTTGTCGGGCGCAAAGAGGGAAAATGGACACACTATTCTATTTCAGAAAAAGGTGTGGAGCAGGCAAAAGAATGTTTGCGGCAGTTGACAACACTTGATGTTGAAAGCGAAAACAAGTCGTGCTGTGAAAAGTGAGGAAGTTTATTGATTGCTTTTCCGCACGGCTTATATTCGGGACGATAAATCGACATATTTCAATATAACTATATGAAAGGGGCTTTTTATGGAGACACTAAAAACAATTTGGGACTTTTTTCAAAATGAAGTCCTTGGTATGAACTGGCTGAATCGCCTCATTGAAACATTTTTGAACGCTTGCGGTTTAGATACCACGGGCAAAATAGGAGGAAGTGTTCAGTTTTTCATCTATGATACTGTAAAAATTATGGTACTGCTCGGCGTTTTGATTTTGATTATCTCGTATATTCAAAGTTATTTCCCGCCCGAAAGAGCTAAAAAGATACTCGGCAGATTTCACGGAATATGGGCGAATATCATCGCCGCTCTGCTCGGTACGGTAACACCGTTTTGCTCGTGTTCTTCCATTCCGTTGTTTATCGGGTTTACAAGCGCAGGTTTGCCGCTTGGCGTTACATTCTCCTTTTTGATTTCTTCGCCGATGGTTGACCTCGGAAGCCTTGTCTTACTGATGAGTATTTTCGGCTGGAAAGTTGCTGTTTTATATGTAATATTCGGTTTGGTAATCGCTGTGGCTGGCGGAACGCTAATTGAAAAGTTGCACCTCGATAATCAAGTGGAAGAATATATCCGAAACGGTCACTCGATTGATGTTCCGCAGGAGGAACTGCATTTCAAAGACCGTATGAAATTTGCGTGGGAACAGGTTGTTGAAACCGCTAAAAAGGTTGCTCCTTATGTTCTGATCGGCGTGGGCATTGGTGCTTTCATTCACAACTGGATTCCTGAAGAATTTATTGTCAAAGCACTTGGCGAAAATAATCCGTTTGGCGTAATTCTTGCTACGATAGTCGGTATTCCGATGTATGCGGATATTTTCGGTACAATTCCGATTGCAGAAGCCCTGCTTGCAAAAGGTGCTTTGCTCGGCGTTGTCCTTTCCTTTATGATGGGCGTTACTACGCTTTCGCTCCCTTCAATGATTATGCTTCGCAAGGCGGTCAAACCGAAACTGCTTGGTATTTTCATTGGAATATGTGCTGCTGGTATTATTATTGTAGGCTATCTTTTCAACGCAATACAATATTTAATTGTTTAATTTTAGGAGGTTATTATTATGGCATTATTTAACTTTGGAAAGAAAAAGGAAGAAGAAAAGAAAACACCTGCTTGCGCTTGTAGCTGCGGTTGTGCTGCCAGCGAAGCAGAAAGCATTACAAACGATTGCTGTCCTGATTTGAAAGAGGGAGAAATCTGCTGTATCAAAGTGTTAGGGGCAGGTTGTAAATCCTGTCACGAACAATTTGAATACACAAAGCAGGCAGTAAAGGATATGGGACTTTCCGTAGAGGTCGAATACATTACCGATATGCAGAAAGTAATGGAATACGGTGTTATGAGTATGCCTGCCCTTGTTGTCAACGAAAAGGTTGTTGCTATGGGTAAGGTTTTGAAAGCTGCTGATGTGGTTGCTCTGCTGCACAAGCTGGGGTTTTAACGATGGATAAGAAAAAGGTAGCCTTTATTTGTGTGCATAACTCCTGCCGCAGTCAGATTGCAGAAGCACTTGGAAAACATTTGGCGGGAGATAAGTTTGATTTCTATTCTGCCGGAACAGAAACAAAATCACAAATCAATCAGGACGCTGTGCGGCTTATGAAACAGCTTTATGGGATAGATATGGAGCAAAGCCAGTATAGCAAGACGATTGATAAAATCCCTACGCCCGATATTGCGATTTCAATGGGGTGTGATGTCGGTTGTCCCTATATCGGTAGAGCGTTTGATGATAATTGGGGACTTCCCGATCCGACGGGCAAAAGTGATGAATGTTTTATACAGGTCATTGAGAGAATATCTCAAAAAATAAAAGACTTGAAATTAGAAAAGTAACATGAAAGCCACAGAATGGATATATTGCCCTATCTGCGGCAATAAAACTCGCACAATGATACGGGAAGATACAGAATTAAGAAACTTCCCTCTCTACTGTCCGAAGTGCAAAAAGGAAACAAGCATCAATGCTCAGGATATGAAAGTCACGCTTGCAGAACACAAATAAGATTTTTATGTATGCCGCCGCATGGGTGATACCATAGCGGCGGTTTTTCGTGCCTATCGGCTGTCTCTGTCAAAGGATTTCTTTCTCTGTCTCGGCTGGTTTCTCTGCTTACCCTCCGCCTGAAGCTGACGCAGGCGTTTCAGCACGCTCTCTCGTTCAGGCGGCTTTGCCTGCTCTTTTTTGGCGGGTTTCTGTTTTTCCCTGACCTGTTGCTCCCATGCGGCAAGGTCACGATTGAACTGCTCCACAACAGCCTCCGCCTTACGGTAGGTTGCCATGTACGCCTGCACATCGGGATAACCGTCCTCTTTCAGAACATCGGGCAGTTTATCCAGCTTTTCAGCGATTTCCTTTTCTGTCCGCTGTATCTGCTCTGTGAGCGCCTTGCGCTCCTTACCCTTGAAAATCCCTTTTGTATCGGCAAGCTGTTGTTTCAGCTTCGGAAGTACCGTATCCTGCAAATGCCGGATTTCTTTCGCCTTATCCTGCGCCTTTATCATCAGCTTTTGCATGGTACGGAACTCTGCCATATCTATTTCAAGGACAGGCTTCGGCGGCATATCGTGTTCACGGATTAAGTTTTGCAGGAAGTCCTTAGCCTTGTTTACGATACTGCGGAACAGACCCGGCAGCCAGCCCTTGCTTTTGATAGACTGGCTCGCCTTTTCGTGTATCTCTGTCTGCTTGACTTCTAAAATCTTTGCTTCGGAGATACCTGATAATAACGCCATATCCGCTGTCCTGTTCCATTCCTGCCTTGCGGCATTATCGGCTTTGATTTCGTCCTCTTTGGGATTATTTTTGCCGATTTTCTTGGCCGGAAGATAGACGCTGTTTTTATCAAATACCTTTAAGTGCTGCTCAGGATCGGAGATATGGCAGTTAATAAGTTCTGTATA
>NZ_WWVY01000021.1:0-13516 GCF_009876955.1 Bittarella massiliensis (ex Durand et al. 2017)
CATTTCCCGTAGAACGGCGGTAAATCCCGCCACGGTGCTCCTGTGCGTAAAATCCAAAACACGCCATTGATAAATCGCCGGTTATCCTGTGCTATTCCACCCCACTGCCCTCGTTGTCCTGGCAGATGCGGCTCCAGAAGGCTCCATACCTCATCGCTGATGTCGTGGCGTTGTTGTTCATTGCTCATGGGAACACCTCTTTCGGATCTCTTGCTCCCATTATACCATATCGCTCGTGTAAACACTATTTAGCTATGCAAGGATTTAGTGGATGAAATTTTGTTGTACGGTGCCCATGGTATAATAGCCTCAAGTCCGCCGCTACTCCAGCTACGTGTATGTGCTGCATACGCTTCTGTGCTAACGCACCGGACTTTGAGAACATTGAACCTCGCAAAACCGCAGCGAATGCGGTTTTGTTGTGGCCACCTGCAACGGCGTCATGGTATAATGGATGATGCCATAGTCCTTACATTATTATATATAGGAGTATTCTGTCCCGTGAAAGAGAATATTGAGATCCAGGCCACCTGCTTTGAGCGGATTCGGCCATACCGTATGAACGAAGCAAGCGAAAATGGCGAGGTTTCCGCCGCCATCGAATCTATGGGTAAGCACGGCTCGATCAACAGCTATTTTTATGTAAAGCTGTCCGCGCAGCTTCTTGCACAACTCCCGGCATTTAACACTATGAAGTTTTTGCTTTCGGATGGCGGCTCCTGGAATCTCATTTTTTACACTGGCACTGACAAATACACGTATCCTTTCCCAGCAGAAGAAATGGAAAAGCTATGCACAGCTCATGGCATCATCATCCATCATTGACATTTAACTGGGCGGGCGAATTAATTGCCGCCCGCCCGGTTATCTTCACTGCGTGCGCCCACAACGATGCATGCGTATGCCGGCAGTGCAAAAACAATTCCAACAACAATTACTGCTCTCCACATATTCACCCCTCCCTCTTCAATGAGTCCATCTCCAGAAGCAGAACAGATTTGCTTCTGAAGATGGCTTTTATTTTACAGCCACATTCGACACTACTTCCCTGACTGTCCAGGCATCCTATACTGTAGGTACTGGCTGGTACCATCATGGGAATCTCACCCCCAGCAGGATCTCTGCCGGCCGCCCCCTTTGCTTGCGGCTAAGGCTGGACGGAAGTATCATTGTCCTCTTTCCATGTCATTGCGCTGCACCCCGCCACAGGGTGCTTTCAGCGGACTGTATTCGCTCGATACCATATTCTGCGGTTTCAGTGGTTATCAACGGCCACCGTGGTTGTCTTCGCGCATCCCATTCGCGCTTGCCGGCCTGGTTTTACCCCTGGTTACGGCTGGAAGAGAATGTTCAGTATAGGATGGATATTCTGTTTTCAAAGTGCCGAGAGTTTCCCTCTCACTCCCTAGCCCTTGAGAAAGCCGTTTTTAACCACATTGTTTTTAAAATTATTCAAATTCAGCAAAATGCATAAAACAGCTGAGGTTTTTTATCTCAGCTGTTTTGTATGTATACTTTTTATCCTTTTGATACTTTGGGGATAATCGACTTATATTTTTGTACCGCTCGATTTTTATGATTCAAAACTGTTTGCTTATCTAAAGACAGTATTTGCGCAATATCGCTTGTTGCATATCCCTCGGTATATAGCTCCACAACCCGATACTGCTGCTCGGTCAGACTCCTTAACCAGGAAAGGAGGTCGGAGCGTTCAACCTGATCGATAAGCCCGCCAATATCATCTTCCAAATCAGGTGAATGCATCGAATGACTTTCTTGAAAAAGCGTATCCACCCCTTTGGGTGGCCTGTCCTCTCTTTCACAGGCTGGCACTACATCGGTCCTTCTGTAAAAACGTCGCTCACCATTGAATTCCAGCCGATATGCTTTCGCTGCTTCCCTGATTTGCTTTCTCTGCATCCCTGCCTTCCTCATTTCGAGTTTGGCTGCTTTCCATTCTCTTTTATATTCCCTCTCTGCCATGGCATGATTATACTTCATTTTTACTCCTCCATCTGATGTGAACTTGTTTTGGGACAAGGTCACACGGAGGAGCTCGTATCCATGTAGATGATCGCGTTGTAAATGATACAGCTTGTCTGCTTGATGTATCTGCTACGAAAAGATACTCTCTCTCATCGCACCAAATACTTCACCGCACCCCTACATTTTCTTTGCGGTGAATATGCTTGAACATTAGCCAATGCTATCTAACCTTCATTACCGCATACCGAAGATACGGATAAAACACTGTATAGTTACGACCCTGTGCTTTAACGCGCCAATAATACAACCATTTGAAATAGTTAAATTCTCATAATTTTATAATTTGCAGCAATAATACATCTTATAGATATATTCATATTCTTAAAGTTTCTCACTCAATATTTTATCATCTGATAGGCTTTACTTGAGGTGATTCCCATGAACGATAAGCTTTATCGAGATATTGGAAAGCGAATAAAGTTGGCCCGACGCGCTTGTTCTATAACTCAAGAAAGACTTGCCGAGATGGTCGGTGTTACAAACCAACATATCAGTAATATTGAAGTCGGTAACAAAGCTCCTTCCTATGAATTGCTTTACGCAATTGCTGAAAAGCTAAACTGTTCTGCTTATAGCCTTCTTCCTGCAGAATCTTCTAATAGCGGAAAATACTTTTCAGAAGAAATAATGCATTTGCTGCAATCCGCTAATTCATATCAGCAAAATATGATTATTAGCTATATTGAGTGGTACTTGACCCAGCCTTTACCATCCGCCGTAAAAGAACACGAATAATGCCGGAGGAGAAATAAATGCTTATGTTTTATCTGGCGATGTTGGACACGCCAGAACAAAAAAGTAAATTCCAAATGATTTACGAAAACTATACTGGGCAAATCCTGCAAACGGCGCATTCTCTTGCAAGAAATCATATGGATGCAGAGGATATTGCCCAAGACGTTTTTCTGAAAATCATTAATAACATCGACACCATCCAAACTGAAAATCCCTTACGGCTTCGAGCTCTAATCATCCAAATGACCAAGTTCGCATCAATCGATTTACTCCGAAAGAAAAAACACAAAGAAAATCCTAACGATTTGATTAACGAGTGGGAACAATTTCCCGCTGTTACCCCCGATATAGAAGAATGTGTATTTTCTCACGAACTTATAAATATGGCAGTGAATTTTGTATCGCAGATGGATGAAAAATATCGCGCTCCCCTAACTCTTGCGGTCCTAGGATATAGGATAAAAGAAATCGCCTCGCTATTAGGAATGTCGGAAGCGAATACAAAGGTCCGCATTTCTAGAGCTCGCCATATGCTACGAGCATATATCCTTCAGGAGGAAAACCAAGTTGAGCAAGAACATGATATCAGTTGATGCCCTTCTCGAATTCGCAGTTCTTGAAGCCTCCGCTTATGAACAGCGGCAACTTCCTCCCTTGAATGACCTCAATCAGCTATATCCAGCTTCTGATTTTCTCAAACAAAAAATCCACAAAATCGACTCAGATGAAAAACGTCGTCAAAAATTATTTATGCTTAAAAAAGCTGGAAAACGGATCACTGCATCTATAGCATGTCTTCTCGCAGTTTTTACTTGTATTTTTGCACCTGTTGAAGCCGTTCAAGATGCTGTCATCTCTACCGTTATCGAATGGCGTGATAAATTTAATCAAATAATATTCTCTTCCGATTCAGAGCTCCACTCCCTTCCTGCTACCATTCACATAAAGTACTGGCCGTCGGGCTATTATGTAGAGTCTACCTATCAAGATAATTCCCGTTTCCACATGGCAGCAGTCAATAAGGACGGTTTATACAGCACAGTAGAAATTCTATTAATGGATGAACCTCAAACGGTATTACTTGATAACGAATATTCCGATTATTATCGAATATCTTTTGGCTCGAATGATGCCTTATGGACCTGTCACGAATCCGGAAATAACATTCTCACTTGGGCTGACCAAAATGTTCTTTATCAAGTGACCACGGCAGCATCGCTTAATGAGGCAATATATATTGCCGAAAATATCGAAATGGGATGAAATCTTCTAACGGTTGTTCTCTGCAATGCCCTAAACTTCAGAAAACAATATAATTTTTTCTGTGAAGCTGTAACCTTTTTATTGTATTTACGTATCCAATATGTCTTCCTTTATTTTTCTTGGAGGTTATACAATGAAAAAGTTTATTTGTATTGTGCTTACCGTCGTCCTCGCACTATCTTGCATGAGCGCTTTTGCCGCTGAGCCGCTTTCTTCTCAGGAAGGTGGAACAACCACTCAAGAGAGCATTACTCCATTTTGGGTCAACACCCTTTCTATCATCCCTTCTATTTCTGGCAGCGCCGGAACATATTCCTGCTCAATCAATGGTGTTTCCGGGACAACCAAGATTTCTGCTACTTTGGTACTATACGAGAAAGGTTGGCTAGGCGGCTATACAGAGGTAGCGCGCACCAGCCACACCACATATTCCGCTTCATTCTTCAAGTCTGACTCCTACAGTTTCAGCTCCGGGAAAACTTATAAGTTAGAAGTCAGCGGAACTGTCACGCGAAATGGCTATGCAGAGCCTGTTTCTGCAACTATTGAACAGAAAATATAATTATTCCCGCATTTAAATCTTTCGAGGAAGACAACAGCGGCATTGGTAAATATACCAATGCCGCTGTTTTTCTTTGTACTTCACATTGTTCTTCGTCCATGTTACAATCATTAGAAATATATCTATATCTTATAGCTCCATTTTTTGCTTGATTGAATACGCCGTCTGAAACGATTCACTTCGGCCGCCCGGATGGTGGATGCAGACCGGCAAAATGGTGCATCGCCACCGTGATTATGGTGCAATGTCAACGCAGCCGTTAAAATGAATTTAGCATCGCAAGATACGAATTCATTTTAGGAGGTCATACCAGGGTCAATCACAAAGAGATCCTTGATGTGTGAGTGACCGCGAAACGCTTCTATGCGGGGAACACTTTGAAAAGCGTTCCCCCGCTCCCCCCCGAAACCCGCTCCATTCCTGCAGAATGGTTGCACCGTCCTGGCGGAAACAATACACAATTCCTGCGGCAGAGATGCACCATCATCTGCGGTCAAGCTGCACTTTTTGGCCGGCATACGCACTTGATGTAACTATTCTATTTTTATCACGTATACAAAGTATTCTATGGTGAATCGCAATTTTGCTAAATTGCGAGAGAGGAGACTTCGTAATGTATCAAATTGCTATTTGTGATGACGAAAAAATTTTTACCGATAAGTTGGCTCATATGATAAAACAGTATTCCAATGCTCATCACCATGTCATTGATCTACACCTTTTTCAACAGGCGGCCGACTTCATACAAAGTTCTCTGGAGTCTTACGATATCGTTTTTCTTGATGTCCGCTTTGGTGAAATTAGCGGGATTGAGATTGCCAAAGCCCTGAGAGCAAAAAACGAGAATGCAATTTTGATTTTTGTATCCGCTTTCATAGAATACGCTATCATGGGTTATTCTGTGCATGCATCGGCATATCTTCTCAAAAGTGACTTGGATGGAACTTTTGAGAGTTGCATGGATGAGATCTTCCCACAAATTGGCTCTAAGGAGATTTCAGTCCGTGTGCCATATGAACATGTAAATGTTGACATCCCTTGTAAATCTATCATCTACATGGAAAGCTATAAACGTCAAATTCAAATACATACGTCCCTTCCACGCTATCCTTCCATTCTTTACTACGCGAAGTTATCCGACATGATAGAGACTCTTGCACCCCATGGATTTCTTCGAATACACAAAAGCTATTTAATCAATCTTTCTCGCTGTCGAAGGATCCAAAACCGACTGGCCTACATGGACAACAGTACTGAACTGCCATGCAGCAGACAAAACTATACTGATATCGTACAAAAATTTCTTCAGTGGAAGGAGCGGGAAATATAATGGAACATCTAATGGAGATAATGACTACTGGCACAGAAACATTCTGTATTGTACTTTTACTCAATACATTTTTCGAACGAAAGTATACATCATACAGATTTTTCTTTCCGCTCTCAGCTACCTTTCTCTTCTACCTTTGGCTGCCCTTAAACACGATACTCGCCACCTCATTCGTCACAAAACTTTTTATATCCATCCTCATCTGGCTTGTCTTTTCTCAAATATTTTATACTGGAGCACTTCCTTTTCATCTCTTTCTCTTATGTTCCTTTTTTATCATACTTTCCGGACTTGATTACTTTACGCTCCTGGGGATTTCATATATCTTTTCTTTCTCGTTTTCCGATGCTCTTTCCAATTCCGCACTTTACATCCTCGGTGCTTTCGTCTCTCGTACTCTGCTACTTCTATTCTCCATTATTATCTACCGACTTTTCAAAGCTAAAACATCTATGATTCTGAGTTCGAGCACTTGGATTGCGCTCTTACTGTTTCCTGTATTTTCAATCCTCTTATTTGGCGTAACCATTGAAATTGCAATGGCACAAAATAAAATCAGTTTCAACCTAATCCTCAGCGGCATAGGTTTACTGCTTTTTAATATCTCACTATTTCTTTTACTTGGCAAGCTGGAATACAGTACCAACCTACAGCAAAAAAATATTGCCCTCCAACATGAAATTGATCAGAACATGAAGTCCACAAATGCGCTCCAAGCCATCTTTAATGAGCAACGTGCACTGACACACGATTTCAATAACCACATTACAACACTATATATGCTTCTTAAAGCGGAGCATTACGAAAAAGCTACAGAATATGTAAAAGTGTTGTCCCAGAACCTACCGGAAAACACTCGTGTTGTCAGCACAAACCACCCCATTCTCGATACCATTCTCAATCAGAAATATACACAGGCCAAACTTCAAAACACATCAATGCGCTTCACTGTAAACGATTTATCTTCTTTCCCAATGAAAGACGAAGATGTTGTCACACTCTTAGGGAACCTTCTTGACAATGCACTCGAAGCCTGTCGAAAACTTCCCGATTCATCATATATCAATGTAAAAATACTAAAAAAAGAGGAGGACTTTTTGCTCTCTGTCGAGAACTCATCTTTGCCAGTAAAAATTTCCGAAAATAATTACGTACCAACCGATAAAGCTGAGCTACGTTTACATGGTTTCGGTCTTCAAAATATTGCCCATATCATGCAAAAGTATGGGTATGAATATACACTTTTTTACCACGACGCACGATTTCATTTTGTCTCAATTCTGTCATAAAAGTGCAGTTGGGAACATTTTTTGACAGTTGGGAACAAATCCATTGTGAAAGAATTGTGAAAATGCTATTTTAAGCTTAAAGGAGGAGGATGTTATTGCTCCTGTCTTGCTGCGAGAGGCTCACAGATTTTTTCATCAGCCAATGTGGCCTTCCGGAAACAAGAAGGTCTTGGTACATCTATACATTACAAACTCGCATTTCTATGTTTCTTTCCACTGCCGGTATGATGCTGCTTGGCTGCCTTGTTGCCACGCCATACCAAGTGATCTGTTTTCTTGTAGGAATTTTATCTTTGCGCAGACGTCTCGGTGGCTATCACGCGAAGACGCCGCTGCGATGCTTATTCTTGTCGATTGGCGTATCCATTTTCTGTTTGAGCATTGTAAACAGCCTTGTTCAGTATAGTCTTTCAATTCTTATTTGGATTTTATTCATCAGTCTCTCTTTTGCTGTTTTCAATTCATCTCCTTATAGCCATCCAAACTGCCCGCTTACTCCTGATGAACTTGCTGTTTCCTGGATAAAAGCGAAGCATATTCTTATATGGAATCTGTTTTTGATTTTGTTGCTTCAAATCTTTTTTGCAAATTCAAACTGTGCGCTTTATTGTGAAATGGGAATCATAGCGGCCGCTATTTCCTTTTTTGTATCAAAATTCAAGGAGGTAAAATTATCATGAACAAAATCGCAACCTTTCTTTCTGAAAAACTGGCTGGCAAACTGGATGACCTTGCTCACCGCGATATGCGCGAGTGGCCCCCTACGAGTGTCCCCATCTATTACCAGCCGCAGCGCCCTCAGCGAGAAGAAACAAGAACAAATGAGTGACTATTGCAAGTGGTCCCTTTGTAAAATCAACACTAACGTGCGCTATATTAATTCCGCAAAGATATATTAGAGATGAACAAAATAGGGGATAAAGCAGTCGTTTGGATAGATTGTCTTCGCGATGAATTCCGTGAAGTGCCCCAAGTGTACAAGAATCTAGGCCCCAAAACAGATAAGGATGGTGGCCGATTAGGATGTTCCAATTTTAGTTTCTTTTCAGAGCGATAAGTTTCAAATCATGTCGCGTTCCAGAGTATTCTTTTATGTAAAAATTACTAATTCTTGAGATTTCGACTCAAACTTATAGCTAATATTGGAGGATTATATTATGTTTCATAAACTATTGAGTATTCCTTTGGTTCTTCTTGTGGCCATTACTTCATCATCTCATCTTTCCACGTCTGATTCGATTACTCCCCGCACTTTAGCTTGTTGCGATAAAGCGGGTGCTGGCACTTACACGACTACCATCAAATTTGATGAAAAGCTCGGCAATGGATATTGTCAAGTTTACTTCAAAAATTATTGGTACTGCAACAATTGCCATGCATTAAAGAGGGAAGGTCCCGCCTATGGTCATTTCACACACGTTACTGGCGGCATGGGATGCGATTATTTCCCCGACGGAAATTGAATCAATTCGCCAAATTCTTCACGCTTTACATAAAACCATAATGAGGAGAATAATTCTGATGAGTAAACATAAACTATTGCCTATTGCTCTTACTTTTGTTTTGGCGACCGCTTTATGTTCAACTATTTTTGCACAGTCTGACATTACATCCACCATTGACGCTTTCAATGACTATGTTGCTGCTGATAATATCGCTCAAGTAAGTGGTTCTTTTCCCAATGATCCACGTGCTCTCTCCGCATCTGACGATTATACCGAACTCACTTCCCTACCGCTCTCTGAACATGTCTCATTCTCTAATGGAAGCACACCTTTTGCGTTTGTAGAGTCCGAAAATTGTACTCTAGGATTAGGAATTCCTATCACACCTACTAATGTGCAGACTATTGAAAATTATCAAGTATATTGGAATATTGGCCAAAGCGTCACCTGTTCCGTTGAGGCCAACGAATTAGGATTACGCGAATATTGTATCATTGATTCCAATAACGCTCCTCGTCAGTTCACACATGAACTTAACTTGCCTACGGGATATTCGTTAATACCTTCTGCGCCTATTGGGCAGCCCGAGGATGGATCTTACCTGATTATCGACAATGGACAAACAACAATTGGCGGAATTTCCGCACCTCATGCGTATGATGCGCTTGGAAATCCCGTACCTGCTAATGCTCATGTCGAAAACAACACTTTTATCGTTGAACTGGATTACACTTCTGTTACCTATCCTGTTACATACGGAATTCAACTTTATAGCGATACCGAATTCAAGAAATACTTTTATAGCGGCGGATGGGAATCATATGTCGCTCCGTGGAATTATACCTTGGCCCTTACTCCACGCGAATGGCGAACAGAGTTTCTTGACGAGACAGCCAAAGCGCTTCGTTGGAGTGCAGTTTACAATAGTAGTTTCCGTCAGGAAACACATTACTGGGTCAATGAAACCGGCATTTACAACCAATTTTACTGTCATGTAAATATAGCTGGTCTGAAACCTACATGGCACTTAGAGCCACTACGTCCTGACTATGGCTATGGTTACACACTCTCCATGGGATGTAATCCAGAATGAAAAAAACGTTATTTCTTATAGCTTGTTCGGCTATTGTTGCAAGTCTCTCGTTCTTTTTGATTGTTTGGCATAATGGAGAGCTTCTTTTTTATTTTAGAGCTCCATCTTTAACCTTGACATTGATTGCAATCTCAGGTTTCATATTACTTATAAACTGGTTTATTTTCTTTTATACTCGCGCACACAACAAAAAAACTTCTAAATGGTTCTCACTGTCCCTTTGGGGTATTATATTAGTAACTTCATTATTAGTCATTCAAATTTATAAGTTTCCCGCCATTGCGTTCTATCGCCGTCCCATTAGTATTTCTCTCAATGAGCTTTCCAAAGCCAATCTAACACAAACATCTGCGATATATTATATTGGACGCGACGATTGTCCTGCATGTCGTGAATTTTATCCTTCGCTCATGGAACTTTCAACCAAATATCAAAAGAAAATATATTATTACAATACTCAACAGGATCGTAATGACAATTCCACTTCGTTGCGCTACGTTTTGCAAAAGTATGAAATCGATGAGGTACCTGTAATATTGATATTTGACGGAAATGGTGGAATCCAAAAGATTTCATCGCAAAACATTTTAGAAAATTTCTCCAATTATCTAGAAGCAACTCTTAAAACTTAGGAGGGAAACAAGATCAAAAAAAAGACATTATTTATCTCTACTTTTCTCTTAATCTGTATATCTATTTCTTGTTGTCTTCTATTAGGCTATATTGTTTATTACCAATATTATCCCGGCTCAACACTTTATGAAGAATTAATTGTGTCCTTAGGCTTTGTCCTTCAAATAATTTTTCTTGTAAATATAGTGTTATTGGGTTTATTTGTTATATCTTTTTGTTTAGAAAAATTCACCTCCAAGAAAATAAGCACCAATATATTCAAAAATGTTCGAACTATAGCTATTCTTACATTATTCGTCAATTTTGCTGTATCATGGTATTTGATTCTTTCCTAAGTGACCATCTGCTCCGTTGTTTCGTAACCGTTAAATCTAACCGCGCATAAAACATGAGGGAGGTAGGTCATCGACCTGCCTCCCTTGCCGCTATGCAGTGTAGTGCAACGTTCCACAGCGTTGCATAGCGCCTGTTTCGGTACTGACAGCTCCGTAAACGTAGTGGTTTGTACACCCAAGCGTGACTCTGTTTCTGCCGCTGCCAGCAGATTCCGTTCTCAGTGGTAGTAGATTGTTGCTGTTATTCCCTCTTGTCCGCACCACGCTCGGACTGTCATCCCGCTGCTACGGCCGTCCTATATACGTGCCGCTCACTCCTGCTTTTTGGTCTCATGCTTCAACTCGATGCTTTTCATCCGTGGCACACCCTTTAACATTTACTTCTGGGAACTTTCGCTACTTCCTAGAACCATTATCTCATATCTGTCTATGCGTGGCCACATTTTGCGATTACGTTCGTAAAGTCCCTCCTGTGTGATTGGATATGGCATCCCGCTTTTACTCATTGCTTGTTCAATCTCCTCAGTGACACGAACACACCGAAATGTCCGGCGGTACAATCTGAGCAAATCGAATGCTTCGAATGAGAGAGGCAGCTAATGGGCATGTTAGCCCAAAGTATTTTCTGTCATGCCCGTTACTCTCCCATTCTAACAGCTTCGGCTCTGAGATGGAAAAAGACGCAGCTGGCTGCCGCGCCTTAAACCGTAATTATTGTAAGGAGGTCTTCTTATGAAACATATCGCTCAAATATTGTCTTTTTCGTTAGCTCTAATACTGGCTATCACATTTACCACTCCCGTTTTTGCTGATACCAATCCGCCAGAAGATACAGCTCACGCATATCACTTTAGAACAGCGAAGGAATATGATGCGCCACGATATGTACTTAATTGCCATACAAATGGAGCTGTTGTTTCGGGAACAAAAGTTTCGTTGTGGCAAGCAACTGGCGATATCAGTCAAGAGTGGTATGTAGATTGGACCTCTTACGGTCAGTACAATCGTACCGCTGTTCTGAGATCAAATCAAAACAAATCTCTCGCATTAAACGCGAATAGAAGTGCAGTAGGAACTATTTGCGATATGCTACCCTCAAATGGAAACATTTATAATGATTACAATGTCACATTAGAGGGCAATCACTCCGTGAGTCCAACTCAAGTCAAACTACGATTACCTGCCCGTTACAACCATACCTCTCCGGTATTTGTAACTACACATGGTATCGGAAACTATTGTACATGGAACTATACCGGAGTCAATCAAACCTGGTACATGGCCGATGGACCATCCAAACAAAAATAAAGGTACTATTCAATGAAAAAAACTTCTTTATGGTGTATTGTATTTGTGCTTTTGCTCTCTATTATAATTATATATACAAGTTGTGGAGTAGAGGTGCCTACAAAGTCCGTCGCACATTCAGAGCAAGTTTTGGAAAACAATTTGAAAGAGGAATCCATTTCTGCTCTTAGTCCCTATCTTGTAACTACTTGTACAGGAATTTTTAACAATCAAGTTACGGGAACTGACAAGGGAAGTTATATATTACTCCAGAATTCAAAAGGTGAATACAATATCTTTTATGTTGACTATCTAACACAGCAAATAGTCTATCTTTCTAGTGAACCACAATCTTTGCACAACGAGGAATCAGACACAAGCTATCTAGGAGAATGTCCCGGCGGAGCTTCATTATTTTGTACAAGCGAAAATTTGTATGTTGTGGTGTTAGGAAGCGCGCCCAGTAGCAATGTACCATCTGAACCGGCAAAAATAATCAAAATGGATTTAAATGGTGCTAATAGGTCAACATTATATACTTTCAGCGATGAATATTTTTTGGAAAACACCGCATTTGCTTTTGATGGGGAATCATTGTATTTTTTGGCCGTAAACGTAGATACAGGCCTGACTGAAATTGTTTGTTTGGCAACAAATACTGGTGTATTTTCTTCACTTTTAGAATTAGAGCACAATTCTTCATATCGCCTATTGGGAACAACTTCCGATGGATTGGTATTACAACAGACTACTTTTTCGGATGAAAATGCACGGTGTAAATTGCAAGTTTTTTCTTTACAAACAAATTCTATACGTACAGTGAATGATTTCAAATATAGTGATAGGTCTTACGTCATTTCCCATGAAAAAGCATACTCCTTTAGTCCGAGCGATGGTAAGGCACGAGTTCTTTCACTGAAAAACGGGGAAGAAGATATACTTAACAATAAAGTGTTTTCAGGAGAAGACTCAACTGGTTACATGCTAGTCGGAGATATATATGACAATCACTTTTTTGTTTTGGATAAAAACACTAATGATTTATATGCAATCAAATGCACGGATGGGACTGTAACGCCAATAACTCTACAAGAAGAAGGTTTCAATGCATCAATCATGGCACAAAGTGAATCTGACTTTTTGATACTAAAAAAATATGAGGAAAAAAGTTATATTGGAAATGATCCGAATGGCAACTTAGAAAAACAATCACTGATGTTGCCTGTATACGCGTTGATTAATAAAAAAAGTTATTGGAGCAGTACTCCGGATTTCCGAATAATACAATTAAAAAATTTTAATATTCAATAAATTTATTTCTGCAATAATATTCAAGGAGAGATTCTGTGTCTGATATGAAGCGACAGATAGAACTCTACCACCTTACTAAGATATACAACAACCAAAAGACAAGTCGAAAAGCCCTGGCCGGAGTGAGTTTCACTCTCGGCCCGGGCCTTTACGGCCTTTTGGGGCCCAATGGCGCAGGCAAAAGCAC